>JAYVMG010000175.1:0-4408 GCA_043759095.1 Acidobacteriota bacterium
CATGCGCCCATACAGGTCGTCGGCGATCGAACGCCGGCGTTCGACACGCGGCGCCGTGGGCTTCCAGACGGGTCGCACGTCCAGCGGAATATCCTCGACCGTGATCACATTGGAGCGGCCGCGCACGACGATGCGCTCGATGACGTTCAGGAGCTCACGCACATTGCCGGGCCAGGAGTATTCGACGAGCATCGCCATCGCTTCAGGAGTGAAGGCCATCATGGTCCGATTGTCCGGCGTTCGCAGCCGCTGGAGAAAGCACTCGACGAGCGCCGGCACGTCCTCTTTGCGATCACGTAACGGCGGCACCACTATGTTGATCACGTTCAGGCGGTAAAACAGATCCTCTCGGAACAGCCCTCTTTCGACCAGGTCGCGCAGATTGCGATTGGTCGCGGCGATCGTCCGGACGTCCACGCGCAGCGACTCATCGAGGGCGCCGACCTTCTGAATCTCTCCCGTTTCGAGCAGCCGCAGCAGGAGCCCCTGCATCCGCGGCGTGGTCTCGCCGATTTCGTCGAGGAACACCGTGCCGGTATCGGCGATCTCCAGCTTCCCCGCCTTGTCGCGGTGGGCGCCGGTGAAACTGCCCCTGACGTGACCGAACAGCTCGGACTCGAGCAGCGTGTCCGCGAGTCCGCCGCAATTGACGGTGATGAACGGCCTGTCGGCGCGGCGGCTGGCGGCGTACACGTGGCGCGCGACCACTTCTTTCCCGGTGCCGCTCTCGCCGGTGATCAGGACCTTGGAATCGCTGCGCGCCACGCGCACGATCGCCTGCCGCAGATCGCTGACGACGGCACTCGTACCGATCAGCGGGGGGTTGTCAATAATGCGCATGATGTGACTGAATGGAAACGCATAGCTCGACTGCAAACAGTTCGCCAGCCGACCGGCGAAGGCTCAACAGTTACCTGCTGAAATGTATAAATAAATCATAAGTCTCGAATCGCCTTTTCACGTTGCGAAAGAGAGTTTCAAGACTCGGCCAACGGCGAATCCACTCGGCTGTTTTCACAAGCGTGGCGCGGGGCTTCAGCCCCGCGTTCGCAGGCCTGAAGGCCTGCGCCACTACAGGCGTATGAAAACGGCGCTAGTCGGGTTCGTTGCCCGCGGCCAGCACCCGGAACGGGATGTCTTCGAGCAAGCGGCGCTGGATCCGCCGCGACGAGAAGACGCCCACGCAGTACGCATACACCAGCACGTTCGTCATCATCACCGGATGGTACGGCGGATAGTCCCGATCCTCGGCCGCAGAGACCCGCGTGATGGCCGACAGGTTCAAGTGATCGACCAGGTCGCTGACGAAGTACGCGAGATGCCCCTCCGGCAACCAGTCCCGCAGGCTCGGCGGCAGCAGGAGGTCCTGCTCGGGTACGTAGGGCCGATAGGCCTTGGCCATCGCCGGCGGTGTAGTACATTCATCGCACCGGCGCGCAGCGCGCAACACCCACAGGTCACTGACGATTACTCGGACGGGCTCCTAGCATTAAAAGGATATACAGCCATTCACTATGCCATTCCTACAAGCGACACGGCTCCGAAAAGGGATGTTGATCAAGGTCGGCAACGACCTCTTCCGCCTCCTCGAACTTCACCACCTGACGCCGGGCAACAAGCGGGCGCACATCCAGGTCCGCATGCGGAACATCCGTTCGCTGGCGCTCGCGGACCACAAGTTCCGCGCTGAAGAAGACGTGGAGCGCGCGACGCTCGACGAGCGCGAGATGCAGTACCTCTACAAGGACGGCGACGCGTACTACTTCATGGATACGTCGACGTACGAGCAGGTGCATATCTCCGCTGAGGCGCTGGGCGACTCGAAGGACTACCTGATCGCCGAGATGACGATCAAGGTCGAGTTCTACGACGTGGAGCCGGTGGGTATCGAACTGCCGCCGACGGTCGATCTACTGGTGAAGGAAACGGTGCCGGGCATCAAGGGCGCCACCGCCAGCAACCAGATCAAACCGGCGACGCTCGAAACAGGCCTCGTCGTCCAGGTCCCGCCCTTCGTCAACGAAGGCGATAGAGTCCGCGTCAACACCGAAACCGGCGAGTATCAGTCCCGCGTCTGAAACGCTTCCGTTGTAGGGCCGAATCCGCGATAATTCTCCGTCTCTCACTCATAGCGGGGGCAGGATTTCTGGCGAACGCGGTATGAAATGTCCGCACTGCGGGACTGATGGTCCCGCCGGAGCAGTTCGGTGTGCGACTTGCGGCGCCCCGCAGACGCTTCCGAATGCCGTGACGGGCGATCCTCGCGATCTCGACGCGACGAGCGGAATCACCGACGTGACGGGCGGGATCGACGACGTCACGGGTGGGATCCCCGACGCCGGCGCGTTCGAGACGATCGGGTCGGGCACGCCGTCGGCGGGGACCGGGACGCATCAGCTCGGCTTCGACGTCACCCGCATCGGCGACCCTCCCTCGACGAAACCGGCGGCCGCCACCCGCGCCGGATCGGCAGGCGGAACCCGGCAATTCACGATGCTCACCGCCGGGGAAACCCTCGGCGTGCGGTATCACATCATCCGGCTCCTCGGCGTCGGCGGCATGGGCGCCGTTTACCACGCGTGGGACGCGGAACTCGGCGTGGCGGTCGCGCTGAAGGTGATTCGCGGCGACATCGCCGGCGATCCGGGCGCCGCCGCGGACATCGAGCGCCAGTTCAAGCGCGAACTCCTGCTCGCACGTCAGGTCACCCACAAGCACGTCGTCCGCATCCACGATCTTGGCGACATCGACGGCCTCAAGTACATCACGATGCCGTACGTGCAGGGGGCCGATCTGGCCTCGATGCTGAAGGCGTCCGGTACGCTACCGATTCCGCGCACGCTGCGGTACGTGTCGCAGATCGTCGACGGCCTCGTTGCGGCGCACGAAGCAGGCGTGGTCCACCGCGACCTCAAGCCCGCGAACATCATGATCGACGAGGACGACTGCGCGTTGATCATGGACTTCGGCATCGCGCATTCGTCGAGCGCGGGCGGCCGCAATGCGGAGAAGGTCGTCGGGACGCTCGCCTACATGGCGCCGGAGCAGGCGCAGGCGAAGCCGACCGATCAGCGCGCCGATGTCTACGCGCTCGGCATGATGTTGCGCGAGATGCTGGTCGGCCGGAAGACCGCCGGGGGCGGTCAGCAGGCGCTCGCCGAGCTGATGGCGCGGATCAAGGAGGCGCCGCCGGCGCTTCGGACGATCGACGAAACGATCCCTGAACCGCTCAACGCGCTCGCGGCGAAATGCGTCGAGCCGGATCCCGCGAACCGGTTCCAGACAAGCGCCGAGCTCGCGTTGGCGCTCGCCGCGCTCGACGAAGCCGGCAATCTGCGGCCGCTGCCGAAGCTGCACATGTCGCCGTGGCGCATGACCGTCGCGGCCGTGCTCGTGGTCGCCACCATCGGCGTTGCGGCGGTCGTCGTGCGGCGGGCCACGCCGGCCGCGGTGAAAGCGATCGATCCCGTCTCGATCCTCGTAGCCGACTTCGACAACCGAACGGGCGACGCCGTGTTCGATGGCGCGCTCGAGCAGCCGCTGACCATCGCGATGGAAGGCGCGTCGTTCATCACGACGTATTCGCGTCCAGGCGCGTTGAAACTGGCCCAGACGCTCGCGAACGCGACGAAGCTCGACGCCGCATCCGCGCGGCCGGTCGCGTTCCGAGAGGGCGTCAAGTACGTGCTGGCCGGGTCAGTCACGGCGACCGGCGGAAAATTCCAGCTGCAGGTCGATGCACTCGACCCGGCGACGGGCAAGGCGGTGAAGTCCGCGAGCGCGACCGCGGCGAACAAAGGCGACGTACTGAGCGCGGTGGGCACAATCGCGTCGAAGATCCGCACGGGCCTTGGCGACACGACCTCGGCCTCGTCGAAGGCCGTGGCGGCGGAAACGTTCACGGCTGGGTCGATCGACGCGATGCGCGAGTACTCGCTCGCGCAGGACCTACAGAACGTCGGGCGAAACGACGATGCGCTGGCGCACTATCGGCGCGCCATCGATCTCGATCCGAAATTCGGCCGGGCCTACTCGGGAGCGGCCAACGCGACCTACCGTCTGGGCCGGCGCGAGGAGGCGGATGCCCTCTGGAAACAGGCGCTCTCGCTGATGGACCGCATGACCGACCGGGAGAAATACCGGACGCTCGGCGCGTACTATCTCGGCATTGCCGAAAACTACGAGAAGGCCGCAGACAACTACAAGGCGCTCGTGAGTGCATATCCCTCCGACGCCGGCGGTCACAGCAACCTGGCGCTGGCGTACTTCTACCTGCGCGACTTCGTCAACGCGTCGGTCGAAGGCAAGCGGGCCATCGAACTGGATCCAAAGAACCTGATTGCCAAGAACAACCAGGCGCTGTATGCGATGTACGCCAGCGACTTCGCTGGCGGCTCGGCTGGTGCGG
>JAYVMG010000176.1:0-11643 GCA_043759095.1 Acidobacteriota bacterium
GAGCGCGTTGATGACGCCTTCGACAGTGCCGGTGCCGTCCTGGCCGAGGACGCGCAGCGCGAACAGAGACGCGCCGGGCGCCATGCCGGATTTCTGGCCGCCTGAATTGAAGCCGTTGCCGGCGATCGTGCCCGCGACGTGCGTGCCGTGACCATTGGGGTCACACGCCTGCTGGCACCGCTGATCGAACGGGTGCTGAGGATCTGGTGTGAGGAAATCCCGGAAATACGTGACGGGGGTCTCGTGGTTCGGTGCAACGCCGGAATCGAGGATGGCGACGCCGACCCCCGCTCCGTTGAGACCCATCATCTGCCGCGCGAAGAACGCGCCGCTTTGAATGCCTGTTCTGAAGTTGAAGGCCTGGACCGTACCGTTGTGGAAAGCGGAGAGCGTCCGCGCATCCGACGCAATCGCTTTCAACCTGTCGTTGGGAACGTCGAGGACGTACCCGTCCACCATGGGGAGAAACGATCGCTCGTACTTTTTAAACTCGGGCGGAACCTCGTTCGCCGTGAAGCGAACGATCACGCTCGTCGTCTCTGACGACGGCCCGCTGACGGCGCGGTGGTTCAGTTCGGCATCCAGCTTGGCGAAGCGTTTCGGGCCGCCCGCCGCGGACGCACTCGAAACCACGGCCACGACGGCAATCAACGCAAGGGCGGTGTGATTACACGCCCGGCGGATTGACGTTGCAGACAACGTCGCTAAGGTATTTCGAATCAGCAATTTACGGTCGTCTTTCAGCCGGGTGACCTAACAAGGTCGCGTCGGATTGGTGAAACATACCATATTGCCGCGCTTTTTGTCTAAAGAGTCGTACCGAGGACTCTAGAAGCGGTCTAGGTCCGTGCGGGTTCGTACGATAGGTTCGGCGTCAGCCACCGCTCGACCTGTTCGATCGACTGGCCCTTGCGCTTGGCGTAGTTCGCAATCTGATCTTCGGCGAGACGTCCAACGGTGAAGTACTTCGCCAGCGGATTGGCGAAGTACAGCCCGCTGACGCTGGCGGCCGGCGTCATCGCGGCGTTCTCGGTCAGGGCGAGTCCCGCGTCCGCCGCGCCCACCAGTTCGAACAGCTTGAACTTCTCGCTGTGGTCGGGACACGCGGGATACCCGAATGCGGGACGGATCCCCCGATGCGTCTCGTGATGGACATCGTCCACGTTGCGCGCCTCGTCGATGCCCCAGGCCTTCCGCGACAGCTGATGCAGATACGCCGCAAACGCCTCGGCGAAGCGATCGGCCAGCGCCTTCACGAGAATCGCGCTGTAGTCGTCGAGCTGCGCTTCGAACGTTTTGGCCAGCGCCTCGGCGCCGATTCCGGCGGTGACGGCGAACGCGCCGAGATAGTCGGAGCGCCCCGCTCCCATCGCCGCCCGCGGCGCGATGAAATCGGCGAGCGACAGGTTCGGCTTGCCATCCGCGATCACTTCCTGCTGCCGGAGCATGTTGAACCGCACGAGCTCGCCGGCGTGTTCACGATCCCGATAGACCACGACGTCATCGTCCTCGCTCACGGCGGGCCAGAAGCCGTAGACGCCGGTGGCGGTCAGCAGTTTCTCGCGGACGATGCGCTCGAGCATCACTTGCGCGCTGTCGTACAACTCGCGCGCCGCCTTGCCGTACTCGGGGTGTCTGAGAATCGCCGGATAGCGCCCTTTCAGCTCCCAGGCGGCGAAGAAGAAGGTCCAATCGATGTACGGGACCAGATCCTCCAGCGGCACGTTGATCACGCGGCGTCCGAGAAATGGCGGCTCGGGCAGTGCCTCGCTCGGCCAGTCGATCGTCAGGCGGTTCGCCAACGCGGTGTCGTACGACAGCAGCGGCCGCTCGCGGCGCGCGCTGTGCTGCTGGCGCAGCGTTTCCTGCAGTTCGCGATTGGTCTGATCGAAGCCCGCGCGCCGGTCGCCGCTCATCAGGTTCGAGACCACGTCAACCACGCGTGACGCATCGAGCACGTGCACGGTGCTCTCGGCGTACTCGGGCGCGATCTTCACCGCCGTGTGCTGCCGGCTCGTCGTCGCACCGCCGATGAGGAGCGGCAGATGAATATCGCGGCGCGCCATTTCCCTGGCGACGAACACCATCTCGTCAAGCGAGGGCGTAATGAGGCCGCTCAACCCGATCAGATCGGCGTTCTCGTCGATGGCGGTCTTGAGGATCTTGTCGCACGGCACCATCACGCCGAGGTCGATCACCTCGTAGCTGTTGCACCCGAGCACGACGCCGACGATGTTCTTGCCGATGTCGTGAACGTCGCCCTTCACCGTGGCCAGCACAATCTTGCCCTTCGACGCGGATTCGACGACGCCGCCCGCCGCCATGCGCGCCTCGCGCTCGGCCGCCATGAACGGCTCGAGGTAGGCCACCGCGCGTTTCATCGCGCGCGCGCTCTTCACCACCTGCGGCAGGAACATCTTGCCGGCGCCGAACAGATCGCCAACGACTTTCATGCCGTCCATCAGCGGACCTTCGATGATCTCGAGCGGCCGGGTGTACTGCTGTCGCGCCTCCTCGACGTCCACCTCGATGAAGTCGACGACGCCGTGCACCAGCGCGTGCGAGAGGCGCGCCTGGACGGTCGCTTCGCGCCAGGTCAGGTCGTGCTCACGCTTCGTCGCGCCGCCCTTCACCGTGGCCGCGAACTCGACCATGCGCTCGGTGGCGTCGGGGCGCCGGTTGAAGATGATGTCTTCGACGTGCTCGAGCAGGTCCTTCGGGATGTCCTCGTACACGACGAGCTGCCCGGCGTTCACGATGCCCATGTCCATGCCGGCCTTGATCGCGTGATACAGAAACGCCGAATGAATCGCCTCGCGGACGACGTCGTTGCCGCGGAACGAGAACGACAGATTGCTGACGCCGCCGCTGATCTTCACGCCCGGGCAGCTCGCCTTGATCAGCCGCGTCGCCTCGATGAAATTGATCGCGTACGCGTTGTGTTCCTCGAGGCCTGTCGCGATCGCGAGAATGTTGGGGTCGAAGATGATGTCGGTCGGGTCGAACCCCGCGCGCTCAGTGAGCAGCGCATACGCGCGCTGACAGATTGAGACTTTGCGCTCGATCGTATCCGCCTGCCCCTGCTCGTCGAACGCCATGACGACGACGCCGGCGCCGTAGCGCCTGACGATGGCCGCCTTCTTGAGGAAGTCGTCCTCGCCTTCCTTCAGGCTGATCGAGTTGACCACCGGCTTGCCCTGCACGCACTTCAGGCCCGCCAGGATCACCGACCATTTCGAGCTGTCGATCATGAACGGCACGCGGGCGATGTCCGGCTCGGTCGCGATGTAATTCAGGAACCGGGTCATCGCCGCCTCGGAGTCGAGCATGCCTTCGTCCATGTTGACGTCGACCAGGTTGGCGCCGCCGCGTACCTGCTCGAGCGCGACATGCGCCGCCGCCGCGTAGTCGTCCGACTTGATCAGCCGCGCAAATTTCACCGAGCCGGTGACGTTGGTCCGCTCGCCGATCATCTGGAAGTTCGAATCGGGACGGATCGTGAGGGTCTCCAGACCCGAGAACTGCGTGTAGCTCTCCACCACAGGGGACGAACTCTCCACCACAGAGAACGCGGAGGACACTGTTGAAGGATCCGTTACGTTTCTTCCTCCGTGTCCACTGTGTCCACCGTGGTGAAGATTTGGTACGCCGCGGGGCGGCAATCCGACCACGCCCTCCGCGATCGACCGGATGTGATCTGGCGTCGTACCGCAGCAGCCGCCGACGATGTTCACGAAACCGCTGGTGGCGAATTCACGGAGATACCCGCCGGTGTCGCTCGGCCGTTCGTCGTACTGGCCGAACGCGTTCGGCAGGCCGGCATTCGGATAGCAGCTGACGTAGCACGTCGCGATGCGCGCGAGTTCCGCGAGATACGGCCGCATGTCGCGCGCGCCGAGGGCGCAGTTGATGCCGACACTGAACGGCTTCGCGTGCGCGATCGACACCCAGAACGCGTCGATCGTCTGGCCGGACAAGGTGCGGCCGCTACGGTCGGTGATCGTCGCCGAGATCATCAGCGGCAGGCGGACGCCCTTCTCCTCGAACACTTCTTCAATCGCGACGATCCCCGCCTTCGCGTTCAGCGTGTCGACGATCGTCTCGAGCAACAGCACGTCGGAGCCGCCGTCGATGAGGCCGCGGACCTGTTCTTTGTAGGCCTCGCGCAGCTCGTCGAAGGTCATCGCACGAAACGCCGGGTTGTTCACGTCGGGCGAGATCGACAAAATGCGGTTGGTCGGCCCCATCGATCCGGCCACGAAGCGCGGGCGATCCGGTGTACGCGCGGTCCACTCCTCGCACGCGGCTTTCGCCAGCTTCGCGCCCTCGAAGTTCAGCTCGTAGACGAGACCCTCGAGGCCGTAATCGGCCTGCGCGATCGCCGTGCTGCTGAAGGTGTTGGTCTCGATCAGGTCGCTGCCTGCTTCGAGGTACTCGCGGTGGATCTGCGCGATGACGTCGGGCCGCGTGAGCGTGAGCAAATCGTTATTGCCGCGCAGCTCGCGCGGGTGCGCCGCGAGCCGCGTGCCGCGGAAATCCTTCTCCGTCAGCTGATGCCGCTGGATCATCGTCCCCATCGCGCCGTCGAGGACAAGGATGCGCTTCGCGAGGAGCGTATCGAGCTGTTGTCGTACGTTGGTTGTCATATCACTCGTTTTGGCCACGAAGACACGAAACCACGAAGAAGACCATTAGGTGTTTCCTTCGTGCCTTCGTGACTTCGTGGCTGATTGTGTTTTCGTTCCCGAGGCGATCAGTACCGTGAACGGATCGCCGGCTTTGCGCGCGCCGATGCCCACCTTGACGTCGACGAGTCCCGCATCGGTGAGCATCCGTCGGAGCTCGGCGTCCTCGAACCCGAGCCGCCGATCGCCAAGCTTGGCGCGCACCCAGTCCTCCTGGTGCGCACGCAGGTCCAGCAACAGCACGCGGCCGCCGGGCGCGGTCACCCGCGCGGCTTCCGCAACGGCGGACGCCGGATCGTGCGCGTGGTGCAGCGCCTGCGACAGCATCGCGACGTCGACTGAGGCGTCTTTCATGGGCAGCTTTTCCAGCTCGCCCTTCTTCCAGATGACGTTCGACACGCGGCGCCGCCGTGCGAGCGCTTTCGCGCGGTTCAGCACCATTTCCGAGCGGTCGACCGCGATCACGCGCGACGCCCAGCGCGCGGCTTCGATCGTCAGGTAGCCCTCGCCGCAGCCAAGGTCCGCCACTTTCACGCGCGGCATCAGCAGGCCGAGCGCCCGCGACCACGCGGCCCAGCTGCGCCCCGGCACCAGTTGCCGCGCGTCGCGTGTGTCGGGGCCGGTGTGCGTATCGAAATTTTCCTTCCGCAGCCGCAACACTTCCTGCAGCCGCGCCTGGTCGGCGCGCACGGCGGGATCGGCCGCGGACGCGGCGAACTGCGCCTGCAGGATCGCCGTCAACGCCGCGTCGGCGCCGCGTAGGGCCGCTGCCCGGTAATAGCTGAAACCGCCGTCGCGCTCCTCGGCCACGAGCCCCGCCTCTTTGAGGAGCCCCAGATGACGCGACACACCGGACTGCGCCAGGCCGAGGACGCCGGTCAGCTCGGTGACGTTGAGGCGCTCGCACGCCAGCACGCGCAGCAGGCGCAGGCGCGCCTCGTCGCCGAGCAGCCGGTAGAGCGCTGACGCCTTCTTCACATCTATAAATCTATATGTAGTGATTCGTAAACGCAAGACCGGGGACAGGTCGGGGAGGTCAGGTGGGTCAAGTAGGTCGGGTAGGTCCAGTAGGCCGGGTAGGACGACAGGTCACAGGTCGTCGGACGCAGGGGTCTGACCCCGCGTGATCCGCTGCGCGGGCGCACCACACACCGGGCACGGCTGCTTGAGCGGCGACAGGCGCGCCGCGTGAAGGATCTCGTCGGAGTACGCTGCGGCTGAATCACGTCGATCGGCGGATCGGCGGAGCGCTGGACGAACGCGCGGTGCAGCACCAGGCGTTCCATACGAGGCTCGACGATGTGGCGGGTCAGCGCTTCGAGGTAGATGACGACATCGGGGAGTGCGGGCATGTGCTTTATGTACGCTACCCTGTGGTCAGGCTGCGGAGCGCTCCGCGGCGTCCTAACCGATATGAGTCTGCTGCCTCTGCTGTTGACGGCGATTCTCACCGCAGCGCCCGCCGCGGCGCAGCAGACGCCTGCACCCCAGGTCGCCGACGGGACCACGGGCCAGGCGACGAAAGACCAGACGACCCAGGACCATGGACCAGCAGCAGCCTCGCCTGTCTCTCTGACGAGAATCCGCGAAGCGCTCGAGACGACGCCGACCGTCTCGCTGCGGACGCTCGACGAGACCCCGACCTTCCGCGTGCAGATCCTGGAACGGCAGAAGCTCGACGAGCTGCTGGCGACGCTGAACGTCAAAACAGGACCGATACCTGCCGGCGGCCTGAACATGGCGGAGCAGAACCGGGTGATGTTTCCGTCAGTGGACAATCCGCTGCGCCAGCCACTCGCGGCGTTCAACCAAGGCGAGCTGCTGACGATTCTGATCGAGAACCTCGCCGGGAAATATCTGATCGGTAAATCGCTGGCGGCGATCTCCAACGCCGAGCGCGCACACGCGCTGGCCGAGGCAAGAGAAGAAGTAAGGACCGCTGTCGCGCATTACTGCAGCGCACAACCGAATCAGGGCGCCGGCATCACGATCTGCGATCCCTCGGCGCGATGAAGGGAACGGTGCTCGCCCTCGCGACGGCGATGATCCTCGGCGCCGCCGCGGCGCCGCTCGCGCAGGAGCCCGCGCCGGATCGATCCTTTGAGCGCATGCGCTCGGTGCTCGAGAAGCCGCCGCTGCGCCTGACGCTCCCCGACACCGAAGCGACATTCAAAGTCCACATCAAAGCGCTGCATCCGCTGCACGACATCTTCGACGTGGTGCCGTGGGCCACCGACCCGGTCGGCTGGCAGCCACCCGGCATCGGCTTCGACATGCTGAGCGTGTTCCGCTACATCGCCAAGAGCGCCTCGGACGCGAAGCACGAGCGCGACGAACGCCACGCGCGCGACGAAGTGCAGCGCGCCATCGACGACTACTGCGCGGCGCAGCCCAACGCCAACCGGCTCCTGCTCTGCACCAGCTCGCCCGCCCGCTAACCCACCAGACCGGCCCACCCCACCTGCCCCACCTGCCCGCCAAATCCCTGTCCGATCTTGACCTGGGCTCGTGTTCGATATATCCTTTAATCCGGCTTTACGGATGAATGGACGTGCCCCCGCAATCCTCGATCACCTCGCCTCACTGGCGGACACGACGCGCAGCCGCATTCTGCTGCTCCTCGACCGTCACGAGCTGACCGTGACCGAACTCTGCGGCATCGTCCAGCTTCCGCAGTCGACAGTCAGCCGACACTTGAAAGCGCTCGCCGACGGCGGCTGGGTGGCGGCGCGCGCGGAAGGCACCAGCAATCTCTACACGATGACGCGCGACGATCTCGATCCGTCCGCGCGGCGACTCTGGCTGCTGGTCCGCGAACAGGTGGGAACATCTCCAGCCGCGGCGCAGGATCAGCGCCGGATGCAGGCCGCGCTAGCCGAACGCCGGACGAAATCCCAGGAATTCTTTTCCTCGTCCGCGGGCCAGTGGGATCGCGTCCGCGACGATCTGTTCGGCGATCGCTTTCATCTCGCGGCTCTGGCGGCGTTCGCGCAGAGCGACTGGACCATCGGGGACCTGGGGTGCGGCACCGGCCAGGTGAGCGCGGCGCTCGCGCCGTTTGTCGAGCACGTGATCGCGGTCGATGCGTCGGCGGCGATGCTGCAGGCGGCGAAGAAACGACTGCAGATTTTCGACAACATCGAACTCCGGCGCGGCGAACTCGAAGCGCTGCCGATAGACGACGGGCGGCTTGACGCGGCAACGCTGATGCTCGTGCTGCATCACATTCCGGAACCACAGCGCGCGCTGGCCGATGTGGCGCGCGTTCTCAAGCCGCAGGGCCGTGTCGTCATCGTCGACATGCTGCCGCACGATCGCGAGAACTACCGCCAGCAGATGGGCCACGTGTGGCTTGGGTTCAGCGACGAGCACGTGCGTCGCATGTGTCAGGAAGCCGGGTTCGAGGACGTTCGGATCGTTTCCCTCCCGCCCGACGCGAAAGCCAAGGGGCCGGGATTATTTGTCGCGACGGCAATCAAGCCACGAAGACACGAAGACACGAAGAAGCAATAGTTTTTCAGAGGAGAGAGAGTGATGGCCACAGCTACCGCAAAGATGCACCCGTACGAAGCCGCCAAGGCGGCGGGACGTGAACCGTTCAAGGTCCGAAGCCTCGCGGAGGCCGAATTCGGCCGCAAGGAAATGCGCCTCGCCGAGCAGGAAATGCCCGGTCTGATGTCGCTGCGCAAGACGCACGGCGCGAAGAAGCCGCTCGCCGGCGCCCGCATCATGGGCAGTCTGCACATGACGATTCAGACCGCCGTCCTCATCGAGACGCTGGTCGAGCTCGGCGCCGACGTGCGCTGGGTGTCGTGCAACATCTTCTCGACGCAGGATCACGCCGCTGCTGCGGTCGCGGTCGGCCGTCCGGAAAACGGCGGCACCATCGCGAACCCCAGGGGCACACCGGTGTTCGCGTGGAAGGGCGAGACCCTCGAAGAATACTGGTGGTGCACGGAGCAGGCGCTCGAGTGGCCCGACGGCAGCGGCCCGACGCTGATCGTCGACGATGGCGGCGACGCGACGCTGCTGGTGCACAAAGGCGTGGAGTTCGAAAAGTCCGGCGTCATCCCCGCGTTCAACGCCGAGAAGGATCCGGAAGAGTGGGGCGTGATCCTCGAGACCATCCGCACGTCGATGGCGAAGGACAAGGGCCGCTACACGCGCATCGCGTCCTCACTGCGCGGCGTCTCCGAAGAGACGACGACCGGTGTGCATCGTCTGTATCAGATGATGGAAGCCGGCACGCTGCTCTTCCCGGCGATCAACGTCAACGACTCGGTGACCAAGAGCAAGTTCGACAACATCTACGGTTGCCGCCACTCGCTGCCGGACGGTCTCGCGCGCGCGACCGACGTCATGCTGGGCGGCAAGGTCGCGGTGGTATTCGGCTTCGGTGAAGTCGGCAAGGGCTGCGCGCAGGCGCTGCGCGGCCAGGGCGCGCGCGTCATCGTCACCGAAATCGATCCGATCTGCGCGCTGCAGGCGGCGATGGAAGGCTACCAGGTCGCGACGATTGACGACGTGGTCAAGGACGCGGACATCTTCATCACGGCGACGGGCAACCACAACATCATCACGGCCGAGCACATGTCGAAGATGAAGGACAAGGCCATCGTCGGCAACATCGGCCACTTCGACAACGAGATCGACATGGCCGGGCTGAAGAAGTTCACGGGCGTGGAGCGGATCAACATCAAGCCGCAGTACGACGAGTTCAAGTTCCCCGACGGCCACAGCGTGATGATCCTCGCGGAAGGGCGTCTGCTGAACCTGGGCTGCGCGACCGGCCACCCGAGCTTTGTGATGTCGGCGTCGTTCACCAACCAGGTGATCGCCCAGCTCGAACTGCACGCCAACACCGGGAAGTACGAGAAGAAGGTTTACATGCTGCCCAAGCACCTCGACGAGCAGGTGGCGCGGCTGCACCTCGATCATCTCGGCGTGAAGCTGACGAAGCTGTCCAAGGATCAGGCCGACTACATCGGGGTCCCGGTTGATGGGCCGTACAAACCGGATCACTACCGGTACTAGGGCTGAGGGCTAAGGGCTCAAGGCTTCAGAGAAGTGGCGCACGACTTCAGTCGTGCGTAGCCCGCGGGCGCCGAGAGGTGTCCGCGGGTTTTTCTTTTGAAGGAGCGCGACGCTTCACCCGTGGCGCAAGGCTTCAGCCTTGCGATAAGTGCGCCGTGGCGGGAAGATATCTCGCGCCGCGAGCCCAATCGTCAGGCCGGAAAAACGTCGCTCCGCTCGAACCCTGACGCACCGCGGCGGTCCTGACGGCTTGCGGCATCGCCGCGATTAACAAGCAGCGGCCGGGACAGCTTCTCGCACTCGGGCGACTTACCAGCAGACCGCCGCGAAAGACTCGCTCCACGACGTTTTTCGGAAACCTGCCGGCCTGACTCATACGGCTCGCGGCGCGAGACATCTTCCCGCCCGCGAGAGGTCGCAGAAACTCAGCCCCTGATATTGCGCACGCCAATCGAGTACGGGTAACCGCCAGCCAATTCGTACGCGACCATGAATTCGGTGATACTGACGCAAGGAAATTCCAAGATCAAGGGCGCCGCGATCGAGGGTACGTAAGTCACTAAGACGGCAGCAATGCGGGAGGGTATTTCACGCATTGTCACACCTGGCACTGATTTCATCGCCTATGGATCAGTTCTTCCGCATGCTCAGGTGAGGTGAGCGTCCAGTACGGGTCGGAACCATCGGAGGCAATAGTGAGCTTCACTTCATCCGGAAAAAGAATGAACGCGTAGTCGCTCTGCATCGCCATGTCGACCATCGCTTCGGCGGCGATCCAAAGGCACTCTGTCATCTCGAGAAGGCTAGCCTCATCGGCGGATGGCGCCTCCGGTGCGCCCATGACGATTTCCTCCGCGATGAATTTCAAAGCGCGTCGCCGGGTCGGACCGGATTTTTCCCATTCCTGCCGCACCGCATCGGCCAACTCGCCCGCCTTCAACTGGTTCTCGATTTCGACTGTCTGCTGGTACTGATGAAGTGTGAACTCAAGAAGCTGCCGAGAGCTTATGCCGACAACTGTCTTTTTAAACTCGGTGGCATAGAACGCATACATGTGCTTAACGATCTCGTTGATCGTCTTAGCGTCAACGTAGACTCCAGGTGCAAAATGTCTGCGCAGATGGGCTTCTGCACGTCCGCGCATCGCTGATTCAGCCTCTGCCCGAGGACGGAATAGGCTCGCGTGACCGTAGTTTGCAATCAACATGAACACTGCCGTATCTGGATGAAGCGTTACAACCGGTTCGAGTGAGCCTCATCGAAGCAACCAGATTGTACGTTCTGCCTAGCTCCAAGTTGCCTATTACGGACGTCGGTCGCATTCGTGTCGCTACAACCCAGAAGAGGCGGCACGTTCTCAATGTAGAGTCAGTGGAGGGCCGGTGTCTCGCTCCGCGGGCCGTTTGAGTCAGACCGTCAGGATCATGAAAAACACCGCGTAGCGAGTCCTTTGCGGCGGTCCGATCGAAAGTCACACCGCAGCCGGAATTGGGCACGGCCCCGATTGTTCAGCAGTCCCCTTCGAAACGGGGGACCGCCGCGTAAGCGTGAGGCGCAGAGCGAAGCGGCGTTTTTTTCGGTCTGACGAGAGGGCCCGCGGAGGGAGATGCCGTCCCTCCGTTCAATGACACACACGCAGGGACTAAAGCCCTGCGCCACGAAGCCGGGAACTACTTCTCCCGCGGCTTGAGCGCGCCGCGGAGCTGGGCGGCGAGTGATCCGAACGCCTCTGACGGCGCTGCGACCTCGCGTTCGTTGTACTCGCGCATTTCGTCGGCCTCGTGCGCGGCCGCGACGGCCTTCACGCTCAGGCGAATGCGTCGGCCCGGCGGCGGCTCAACCTCGAGCACGATGACCTCGACGTCGCTGCCGACCGGAAATGCTTTCGCCACGTCGCCTTCTCTCGGCACGCCGGTCTCGCTCA
>JAYVMG010000177.1:0-4403 GCA_043759095.1 Acidobacteriota bacterium
TTGTATTGGCTCGCTTCGGCCGCTTTCGCAATCGATCGAATCGCCGGCTGGTCAAAGTACTCCGTGCGGCGGCCGAGCGCGTAGGCCATCAGGTTTTCGGTGAAGGTCCGCACCAGCGGCGCCGGGCGCTTCAGTAATGCGGCGATCAGCTCCGACGGATTCGTCACCGGCGTGCCGTCGTAGTAGTCGCCCCGCGTGTCGAGCGGGACGCCGTTCTCGCGCTCGCGCCATTTGGCGGTGACGTCGAAGTTGTCGAGCGCCAGGCCGATCGGATCCATGAAGCGATGACAGGAGGTGCATGCCGGGTTCGCCCGATGCATTTCCATCCGCGCCCTGGTCGTCAGCATCTTGCCGTTCTGGGCGTCCGCGGTTTGTTCGAGGGCCGGCACGTCCGGCGGCGGTGGCGGCGGCGGCGTGCCCATCAGCACTTCCATCACCCACTTGCCACGCAGCACCGGCGACGTGCGGTTGGCGAGCGAGGTCTGCACGAGCACGGAGCCCTGCCCCAGCAGACCGCGACGCGTGTCGTTCGGATATTCCACACGGCGGAACTCGGGACCTGAGACGCCGGGAAAACCGTAGTGCCGCGCGAGGCGATCGTTCACGTAGGTGTAGTTCGCGCGATAGAGATCGAGCACGCTGCGGTCTTCGCGAACCAGGCTATTGAAGAACAGCTCCGTCTCGCGGCGCATCGCGGCGGCAAGGTTGTCGTCGAAGTTCGGGTAGTTGTTCGGATCCGGATGAACCTTGTCGACGTCCTGCAGGCGCAGCCACTGCGCGGCGAAGCGGCTGCCCAGCGCCTCGGCGCGCGGATCGGCCAGCATGCGGCGCGTCTGCTTCTCGAGCGTCGCCGGCGCGGACAGCGCGCCCTTGTTCGCGAGCGCGAGCAGTTCCTGATCCGGCGGCGTGCCCCAGAGGAAAAACGAGAGGCGCGACGCGAGGTCCGCATCGGCGATCCGGAACGTGCTGCCGTTGTGCGCGTACTCCGGCTCTTTCTCCATGCGGAAAATGAAATACGGGCTGGCAAGAATCGCCTCGATCGCGCTGCGGATGCCCGCTTCAAACCCACCAGACCCACCCGCCTGACCCGCCCCCTTCTCGTAAATGGGTGTGAGCCGATCCAGTTCACCGGCGGTGATTGGCCGACGGTACGCCTCGGTGCCAAGCCGCGACAGAATCTGTCGCGCGCAGGGACGCTCGTCCATCGCGTCGGTCGGCCGGCAGCTGAAGATCTTCTGCCGGCTCGCCGTCTCCGAGATCCCGGTGACGCGGTACGGTCCCTTGATCACCAGATCGCGCAGATGCGGCAGCGTCGTGATGCCGGGGCCACCGGATCCACCGCCCGCATACGACCAGTCGTGCGGACGAATCAGATCCTCGTACGGCCCTTCCGTCCGGCGCACGAAGGCCGCCGCCACCACATGCTGACCGGCCTTGATCAGGATCGGCTCGGTCCGCATCGGCGTGGCGCCGCGGCCATCCGCCGAGCCGGCCGGCCCGGCCTCGTACTCAATCAGCGCGATGCGTTCGCCGTCGATCGAGATATCGATGTCCTCGTAGCGCGCGCTCGAGCCAGACACCAGATCGACCTCGAACACGTACTCCGCGTCGGCCGGGAACACATGCTCGACGACGGACCCGCCGCGCGTGCCGTAGGGCGCGCCTTCCACGTGATCCCATGGATGCTGCGACACGTAGCTGGAGCTGGTGTAGGTGGCGTCCTGCGTCGGCGCGTGACGGTCGCCGATCGCCATGCGGCTGATCGCGCTCGCGGCGTTCAGGTACGACTCGAGCAACGTCGCCGACAGCGCCTGCGCATCGGCGATGTTGTCGAAGTTCGCGCTCTTGGTGTCGAGCGGCAGCCAGCTGCTGGCGTCAACGTCGAGCGCGAGCAGATCGCGAACCGCGCGCGAGTACTCGGGACGGTTCAGCCGCTGGAACGTGCGTACGCCGGGATTCGGTTTCACGGCAGCGGCCGTGTCCAGACGGCTTTCCAGCCTCGCGACCAGCGCGGCCGTCGTCTGCGCATCCGGGCGCGCCGACAGCGGCGGCGGCATGAAGCCGGCCTGCAGTTTGCGGATCACCTTCTCTGTGATTTCCGCGTTCTGCGCGGCGTGTGCGACGTCGAATGTGGCAAGCGACAATCCGCCGCTCTTGCTCTTCTCGCTGTGACACGTACCGCAGTAGCGCTTCACGGTCGCGTTGTCGTCGGGGGTATGGGAGACGACGGGCTTCAACGCCGAAGCCGTGACCGGCTTCCGCGGTTGAGCGGAAGCCACGCCTGTGACCAGGACGCCGCCGACGAGAAACGCGAACGTCACCCTGTTCATCAATGCTCTCGCGCGGAGTTTACACCTGAAGTCGCCCGGAAACGTGGGCGGGCGCGACAATGATTTCGCTCGGGCCGGCGGTACATTTGCTGACAAATATTTCGCGGATCCTCCTCGCGCTGGCGCTGCTGCACACGACCGCACGCGGCGGTGTGGCCGGCGTGGCGGCGCCCACCTACCTCGTCACGCGCGTCGTCGACGGCGACACGATTGTGGCGCCTTCACGAAGCCCCTCGTGGAGGGGAAGCACGTTCTCGACTGGACGTTCGTGCACGAAGAGATTATTGGAGCAGCGAGGTCTCTGGGCACCCGTGCCTGAAGGATCGCCAATTGCACCGCGCGTGAGGCATGTCTACTCTCTATGCGCTTCTCGCGGGCCTGCTGTCCGGCGCGCTCATGGGTTGGATTATCGGGCTCGGACCCAGGCTCGAGCCCTCCGTTCCCATCCACAACGGCATGCTGAAGGGATGGGTCATCACGACCGATCACGAGTCGCTGCTCTGCGTCGACCCGATCGTCTTCATCCACGCGAAGCAGATCGAGTGCCCTTAGCGCGGCGGCGTGCGTTTCACTTCGGTAAAGTCGAGGTACGTGCGGCCGGCGGTCTTCGAGATGTGCGCGGTCAACTCGTAGGCGCCGTCGGCTGTCCTGACGGTCTCGGTCACGCGATCGACGCGGATCGACGCGATCGGCGGTCCGCTGCGAAGCGCCTCTTCGATGACGCGGCCGGTCATCGTCGGCGCGGGCTTCATGCCGAGCAGATGCAGGAGCGTCGGCGCGATGTCGACGTTTGCCGTCGGCACATCGCTCGACGCGTGCTCACGAAAGTCGGGACCGGCCGCAATCAGGGTGTTGTGAATGTCGTACGGACTCGACGACCCATGCCCGGCCACGCCGCCATCGGTCGTCTTGCCGGGCCAGCCGGCGTCGTTCTTGTCGCTGTTCCAGTTCGACGAGACGAGAATCTCGCCGGACCGCGGATGATTCCAGCGCGCGACGTCGAACGACAACGTACCAGGGACCGTCCCTTCCGCTCGGCCGTTCGCAACGGGCCGCGTGAAGATGGCGCCCACCTCGGGACGCTTCTGCAGCGCGGCCACCATCGCCGCGACGCGCGCGGAATTAGCGCCCGACCGCAGATAGATTGCGCCCTCGGAGACGACGATGTCCTTCGAGCCGTCGGCTAAGGTCCTGGCAAACGGATCGACGAGCGCCTGGAGTTTGAGCGGCCCTCCGTGGGTGGAGAACCCGTGGTCGGACGTCACGATGATGTTCGTACGATCGAGCAGGCCCTTGGCCTGAAGCGCGTCCTCGAGGCGGCCAATGCCCGCGTCCACGAGCGACAGCGATTTCAGCGTCAGCTCCGCGCCAATCCCCTTGGCGTGTGCGGTGCCGTCGGGATCGTTCAGCCACAGGAACGTCACGTCTGGGTGAACCTCGTTGAGTCCGACTTTCAAGTAGGCGTCGATCGCGTACTGATTCTGCGGATCGTTGGGCGTCGCGTGCGCCGGTGGAGTGCCGAGCGTTGCGGCGGCCTGCGCGGCCAGTGCCGCGGGTCGCGCGTACTCGTAGTGGATGATTCCGCCGGTCGCGATGGTGTGATTCAGCAGGTACGCCGATCCGCTCGAGCCACTGCTGACCGCCAGCAGCGTCTTACCGGCAGGCTTGAAGATCTCGCTCAGCGTCGGCGCGGTCAGCAGCGTACCCTCCGCGCGCTCGACGGCCTCCAGGTTCGCCCGCTCGCCCGTATCCAATCCCTTCGCCGCATTCGCTTTCGGGATGTAGATGTTGTTGCCCATCAGGCCGTGCGTCTCCGGATACGCACCGGTCACGAAGGACGAGGCGTTGACGCGCGTGACCGTGGGAAAGGCAGAGTGATGCGAGCGGAACACGATACCGCGCTGCCCCAGACGCGACACACGCGGCATCACCTCCGGGGTCACATAGTCGGGCCGCAGCCCGTCGACGATGATCACCAGATGCGTGTGCGGCGGCGCCTGCTGCGCGCATGCACCCGCCACCAACGCCACCAACACCGTCACGGCCGCCAGCATCCGTTTCATCGTCTTCTCC
>JAYVMG010000178.1:0-4399 GCA_043759095.1 Acidobacteriota bacterium
GTGGCCACCATGTCGCGCGCCGGACGCGTGCCGCGGCCGCGGTCGAGGAGATCCCAGTCGGCGGCCGACAGCAGCACGCGCGCCTTGTAGCTGTCCTGCAGATACTTCGCGCCGCCCGAATGGTCGCTGTGGCCGTGGCTGATGATCACGTACTTGATCTTGGCCGGGTCGAGGCCGACCTTCTTCAATCCTTCAGAGACCTCATCGTCGACGGAGTAGTCGAAGAGCGCGTCGATGATGATGATCCCCTCGGATGTGGTGACGGCCCAGGCCGAGAACTCCGTCATGCCGAGGAAGTAGAGGTTGTCGAAGACTTTCATCGGCTCGGCGTGCCACGACTCCTTCGTCGGCGGTCCCGGCGGAGGCGTCGGCGCTGCGCCGCGCGCCGGACCGGCGCCGCGAGTGCCCGGCCCACTCGGCACTGCCGAGCACAACGACGTGAACAGCACGCTGTGATCCTGTTTCGCCGCAGCCTTGGCCGCCGCGACGTGCGCGTCGATCTCGGGGCTCTGCGCGTGCACGACCAGCGCCAGTGCCGCGGCCATCACCGCAACAAAAACGATCTGTTTCGTGCCTTCGTGTCTTCGTGGCCCAATCCGTGGTGTTGACAGCGTCATGACGCGGAAGTATAAGCGAGCGCCACTCCATTTATGCAAATTCACGCCGCCATTCTGTGGGAAGCCGGAACACCGCTATCTGTTGAATCCGCCGAGCTCGACGGCCCGGGGCCGGGCGAGTTGCTCGTTGAACTGAAGGCCGCCGGTGTGTGCCACAGCGACCTGCATCCCGCGCGCGGCGATTGGCCGGCGAAGACGCCGCTCGTCCTCGGCCATGAAGGCGCCGGCATCGTCCGGGAAGTCGGGCCGTCAGTCTCGAACGTGAAGGTCGGTGATCACGTCGTGCTGTGCTGGGCGCCGTCGTGCGGCGTGTGCGCCCCGTGTCTCGAGGGCCGCGCCGTGCTCTGCGACCGCGTGGAGAAGGTCACGTTTCGCAACAAGCTGCCGTCAGGAGCGGCGCGCCTGCACGCGCGCGGGCAGGACGTGGCGCCATTTCTCGGTACCGCGTGCTTCTCCGATTTCGTCATCGTGCCGGAGGCCGGCGCGATTCCAGTGCCGCGCGACATTCCGTTCGACGCGCTCGCCACGATCGGCTGCGCGGTCATCACCGGTGTCGGCGCGGTGACCAACGCCGGGCAGGTGCCGAGAGGGTCGCGGGTTGCGGTGATTGGCGCCGGCGGGGTGGGCCTCAATGTGGTTCAGGGCGCGGTGATCGCAGGCTGTGAGCGGATCATCGCAATCGATCTCCGGCCGAAGCCGCTCGAGATCGCACAACAGTTCGGCGCCACCGACACGATTGACGGAGCTGGTGACGTACCGCCGGCCGTGCGCGCGCTCACCGCCGGACGCGGTGTGGATTTTGTGTTCGACACGGTCGGCAGTCCCGCGACGCTGACGCTCGCGCTGGCATGCACGCGGAAAGGCGGAGCGGTCGTGCTCACCGGACTGTCGCGCATGGACGCCCAGGGATCGATCGCCATGTTTCCGTTCGTCATGCAGGAGAAGCGCCTGCTGGGTTCGGTCTATGGGTCGGGACAGCCGGCGCGCGACATTCCACACCTGGTCTCCCTGTATCAGGAAGGCAAGCTGAAACTGGGCGAGCTCGTGTCGCGGACGTACGCGCTCGAGGGCGTCAACGATGCGCTGACGGCGCTGGCTGCCAGCGACGGCGCACGAGGCGTCATTAAATGGTAGTCGTTGGTCGTCCGGGCGGCAGCGTCGGCAGCGACGCGACCCCGAGCATGCGGACTACGGCTTGACGCACGAAAAATTCGCGGCATCGTCCGCGTTGCCCGAGCCGTTCCACTTCGCGATCTGCGGATACACGCACAGCGGGCGCGTGCGCTTCGTCTCGCCCTGGACAACCTGCGCGGCGATCATCTTCTCCGGCGCAGAGCCTTTCTCGACCCACGGCTCCAGCGCGGCGAGCGCGTCAAAGCGCGTTGGCGCGTTACCACCGCTGCAGTGGCCCATGCCGGGCACCATGAACAGCCGCGCGAACTCCGCGGTCGATTGCGCGCCGCCCATTTTCTCCTGCATCCCCTCGTAGTAGTGGATGAGGTCGGCCGCCGGAATCAGCGGGTCGGCCCAGCCGGTGTAGAGCACCAGCTTGCCGCCGCGCTTCCTGAACGCGCTCAGATCCGGATCGGCATCGTCGAGCACGGGGGACAATTCGCGGATGACCATCGATGCGTCCTTGTCCCAGTCGTAGCCCGGGCCTTTCCAGTTCGTCCAGATCGCCAGGCCAGGTGCAGGGCGCGGACGGCCGGAGTCGGGTGTGTTTGCGAGCGTGCGATCCATGCCGAGCGGGTTGATCTCGCTGCCGACGTACATGCCCGGGAAGATCTGCTCGCCTGTCCGCGGGTTCTTCGGACCCTGATAAATCTTCTTCATCGCGACGACTTGCGGAGCGGTGAGGCAGTCGGGTCCATCGATGGCCTGCCCTGAGCTTGTCGAAGGACACTGGATGCTGGCGACGTCGAACGTGCACTTGCGCGGGTCGTCGATGATGCCGTCAGCGAGACCGTCAATCTTGTCGCACGCATTCAGCACGGCGCGGTTGATCATCGGCAGCTTGCTGGTCGGGATGTAGCTGGCGGGATTGTCGTGGGTCGCCTCGTAATTCCAGTAGCTGTCCATGTGCAGGCGCACGCGGTTGTTCGCCGGATCGCCGGCGACGATGCCGTTGTAGTCGTCGGGGTAGCGGCGTGCTTCGGCGATCGCCTGATGCCCGCCGGTCGAGCAGCCCATGAAGTACGACTGCTGCGCGTCGCGACTGTAGTATCCCTTCGCGATCTGTTTTGCGATGACCGTCATCAGGTGCGTGGAACGGTAGCCCCAATCGATGACCATCTCGCGATGGCCGACGCCGAAGTTGAAGTCGAGGCCGGTCGTCGACGTGCCCATGTCGGTGTTGGTGGTGGCGTACCCCTTCTGCAGACCCTGGGTCAGCGCGCGGTAGCTGATGACGCCGCCTGCGCCGCCGTTGCCCGTGCCGAGAAACTTGCCGTTCCACACCGATGTCGGCGGCAACCACACTTCGATCTTGATATGCGATTCCGGTGTCGGCGTCAGCGTCGCCGCGACGCGGCAGAACGCTGGGGTGTTCATCCCAGGCGCGGTGGCGCTGGCGCCCGGCGCTCGGAATGCGCCGGCGTCAAACGCCGCAGCGGCGGTAATCGTCACGTCCGGCAGCTCCAGGGCGCCGAGCGCGTCGCAGGCGTTGGGTGTCTTCGGGGTCTGCGCGGTGAAGGAGACACCAGCAACGAGTGACAGTCCGAGTGCGACGACGCTCGCCTGAAAGGCTCGCGCTCCACATGAAGTCATGGCTGGCCCCCCGTCGTCGTGCTCTTCGCGGCTGGCGCCGCTGCCGGCGCCGCCACGCACGCGAAGTTCGCGGCATCGTCTGAACTGCCTGTGTTCTTCCAGCGAGCGACCAGCGGGTAGAGGCAGAGCGGCCGCGAGCGATCGATTTTGCCGGCGGTGCTATGGGTCGCAATCATCTTGTCCGGCGCGTTGCCCTTCTCGACCCAGTGCTCGAGCGCGCCGATGGCGTCGAACTGGTTCGGCCCCGGCCCGCCCGCGCAGTGACCCATGCCTGGCGCGAGGAAGAAGCGGTAGAAGTCGCGCGTGGCCGCGAGCCCGCCCATCGTTTTCACCACGCCGTCGTAGTAGGCGACCGTGTCCTGCGGCGGCACGACGGGATCGGACCAGCCCGTGTACATCAGCAGCTTGCCGCCGTGTTTCTTGAAGGGCGTCAGATCCTTGTCAACCGCCGCCATGAACGACAGCTTCTGTTCGGCGTACGCGAGATCGCGATCCCAGTCGATTGTGCGGAAGTCCCAGTTCGGATCGTGAAACAGCCAGTACTTGAAGAAGCCGACGCGCATCGGCTCGGGCGGATCCACGACGTACTGACGCCAGCTCTGGCCTGCGGCCTCGCCGAAGCCCTCGCTGCCGCGCGGCCAACCGGTGTAGATCAACTCGCCGGTGCGTGGATTCTTCGTGCCCTCGTACATCTTTTTCGCCGCCTCGACCTGCGCGGTGGTCAGACACGTCGCGTCATCCGCGCCGGCCTTGCAGAGCAGCTTCGCCGGGTCGAAGTGGCAGCGGCGCGGGTCATCGACGATGCCGTCCTTCAAGCCGTCGATCGCGTCGCACGCGTCGACCACCGACTTGGTCAGCAGCGCGAGCTTGGGTTGCGTGAGGATCGGCTTGCCGTCGGCCGTATGCGTGGCGATCCATGACGAGAGGAAACCGAACGTCTGGCGGATCCGGTTGGCCGCTGGATCGCCGGCGACGATGCCGTCGTAGTCCTCGGGATAGCGCTGTGCTTCAGACAA
>JAYVMG010000179.1:0-4399 GCA_043759095.1 Acidobacteriota bacterium
GAAGGCTCGGCGGATTTGTTTCGCGTGAAGGCGGACGGCGCCAGCCTGGAGCGCCTCACGACGAACGCCGCGTACGACGATCAGGCCGCGTTCTCTCCAGACGGCAAGCAACTCGTGTTCGTCACGACGCGTAACGGCGGCCACGCGAATCTCTGGACGATGGATCTGCAGACGCGGCGCGGGAAGGCGCTCACGACTGGCGCGGGCGGAGACTTCCGGCCGTCATGGTCGCCGGACAGCCAGTGGATCGCGTTCGCGTCTGATCGCGGCAGCACGATGCCATTCGGCAAGGGCCGTTGGGAGCATCTGCAGATCGCGGGCATCTACGTCATCCATCCCGACGGCACGGGCCTGAAGCGCATCACCGAGCCCGGTCACAATTTTTGCGGCAGCCCGAAATTTTCCGACGACAGCCGTCGCGTGATCGCGTACTGCATGGACGCCGAAGACACACTCGAGACGCGGCGCCCGAGCCCGACGTCCGAGCACGATCCGAGCATCGAGTTGAAGACGCGGCTGGTCTCGATCGACGTCGCCACGGGCGCGATGACCGATGTCTCCGCCGGACCTGGCGTGAAGTTCAACCCCTCGTTTCTTCCGTCGAACGACATTGGCTACCTCCGCAAGGACGCGCCTGACGCCGGGATCCACTACACCAGCGGCAAGAAAGGACCCGCAGGCGACGTCCGCTCCGCGGCGTGGTCGCCGGACGGAACACGCGTCGTGTTTCACAAACGGCTGACCGCTCCGAGGACGACGTGGCTGAAAACGTTCAGCCGGAATCCGCAGTACGAGCTGACATTGACCGGCATCCTGCCGTCGTTCAACGCGACCGGTGATCGCTTCGTGCTGACCGGCCGGCCGACCAACGGCGCTCTCGGCGCAGCGCTGCAGATCGCGAACGCCGGGGCGAACCAAGCGGAGAACGTGTACCAAGATCCGAAACGTAACGTCATGGCGCCGAGCTGGTCGCCGAGCGGCGACAAGATCATCTTCGGCGTCGGCGTGTACAACCTGTTCTTCAACGGCTTCAACGGTCTCGTCCAGAGTCACGACGATCGCATCGAGGGCGGCGCGCAGATCGCCACCATCAAGCCGGATGGCGCCGACTATCGCGAGGTGACGAGCGGCGTGAACAACAACGGGTTTCCGTCGATGGCGCCCGACGGCAAGCGCTTCGTCTACCGGTCGTTCGGGCCAGACGGCGAAGGCCTGCGCATCATGAATATGGAGACGAAGGCGGTCACCAATCTGACGAACGGCTACGACAATTTTCCGCTGTGGTCGCCGCGCGGCGATCTGATCATGTTCTCGCGGGCGGCGAAGGGCGACTACGAGATCTACACGATCAAGCCGGACGGCGCCGGCGTGAAGCGCCTGACGTTCTCGCGAGGGAACGACGCGCACCAGAGCTGGTCGCCCGACGGCGAACACATCGTGTGGGCGAGTAGCCGCATGGGGTTCAAGGATGAAGGGACGTACACAGACGCTCCGCAGCCGTACGGCGAGTTGTTCGTGATGCGCTACGACGGCACGGACGTGCATCAGCTGACGGACAACCAGTGGGAGGACGGCACGCCGGCGTGGCAGCCGACCGCCCGTCTGGTGACGCGCCGGTAGGCTACGCGCCGACCTGCCCGGTCCACGGCGGATAGAGTTCGTGCTCGAAGCCGAGGGCGGAGAGAATCTTCCCCGCCATGAAATCAGCGAGGTCATCGAGCGTCTTCGGGAGCTGGTAGAACGCCGGCATCGCCGGCAGGATCATCGCGCCGGCTTCCGCGCACAGCACCATGTTCTTCAGCTGCGGCAGGCTCATCGGCGTCTCGCGCGGAACGATGACGAGGCGGCGCTGCTCTTTCAGCATCACATCCGCGGCACGCTCGGCCAGGCTGCGCGACAAACCGTGGGCCACCGCGGCCAGCGTCTTCATCGAGCACGGCACGATCGCCATGCCGCTGCATCCGTGACTGCCGCTGGCGACCGTCGCGCCCAGGTCGCGATTGCTGTGGATCGTCATCGTGCCCGCGCTGACGCCGAGGCCGTACTTGTCGATGAGGAATGGCATGAAGCGGTCGATCGACGCCTGTTCGCCGAGCTCGTCGCGCAACAGGCGGCGTCCGTAATCCGACACGATCAACTCCACATGCACGCCGCGCTCGAGTAGCGCGGCCACCGTACGCGTGGCGTAGATCGCTCCGCTCGCTCCCGTGATCGCGATCGCAATCGCCTGACGCCGCTCAGTGTTGCCAGGGGCCATAGAGGGATACCGTCAGCACGACCAGATACAGAATTCCGACGTAGCCGTTCAGATCGAACGCGCGCTTCACCTGCGAGAGATCGTCCGCGCGCACGAGCGACTGTTCGTACACGAGCATGGCCGCGACGGCCGCGACGCCGGCCAGATAGACGCCTCGTAGCGGCGTCACGAACGCGAGCGCCAGCAGGCACGCCACCGCGAGTACGTGCATGAACCGCGAGATCGCCAGCGACGTGCGCACACCGAAGCGCACGGGGATCGACCGCAGGCCGTGCGCGCGATCGAAGTCGAGATCCTGACAGGCGTAGAGCACGTCGAAGCCGCCGACCCAGGCGCCGATGGCCGCAGCGAGCAGCCACGGCTCCCACCCGCCGCGTCCGCCGACGGCGAGCCACCCTCCCACGGGAGCGACGGCCATCGCCAGACCGAGGAACAACTGCGTCCACGTGGTGAAGCGCTTGGCAAGCGAGTACCAGAACACGATTGCGAGGGCGACCGGCGACAGGGCGAAGCACACGGCGTTCAAGCGCCACGAAGCGGCGACAAACGCCACCGACGACACGAGGACAAAGACCGTCGCCTCGCGCATGCTCATCGCGCCGCGCGGGATCTCGCGATTCGCCGTCCGCGGATTCAGCGCGTCCATGCGCGCGTCGACGAGGCGGTTGAACCCCATCGCCGCGCTGCGCGCCGCAACCATCGCCGCGAGAATCCATCCGATGGCGCTCCACGTCACCGCCGTGTGCTGCGCAGCCAGCAGCGCGCCGGCCAGCGCAAACGGCAGCGCGAACACCGAGTGGCTGACGCGGATGAACGAGGCGTAGGTGGCGAGACGATTCAACATTTCAAGCTTCAGACGTCAGATTTCATGCTTCGCCGATCCAGCGTATCTGATTCGGTTCGATCCCGCTCACCAGATATTCTTCCACGTCCTCGGCGCCCGCCGGCACGCTGACGGCGAGCAGCCGTCCGGACTTGCCGGGTGCGATCGTCCCGTAGTCGGCGTCGAAGCCAAGCGCCCGCGCGCCCTGGCGCGTCGCGCTGTCGAGCAGCGCACCCGCCGACACCGTCGGCGCCAGCGCGCGCATCGTCGCCAGCTCCGCGAAGATGTTCAGGTCGGGCGTGCTGGCGAGGCTGTCGGTGCCGACCGCGACCTTGACACCGTAGTTGTAGAAGTCCTCGATCGGCGGCGCCCCAGCGCCGGTGTGGCCGTTGCTACGCGGGCAGGTGACAAGCGTGGCGCCACGCGCCGCGAGCCGATCGAGATCGGCGGTGGTCATCTGCACGCCGTGCACCGCGAGCACGCGGCCGTTGAGGAAGCCGCAGTCGTCGAGAAACTGCACCGGCGTGCCCCCGGGCGCGACCCAGGCGGAATCCCAGGATCCGATCTCCTCGAGAAACGCGCGCCACGGACCCCCGCCGGTGCGGATGAACTCCATCTCTTCGACCGACTCGGACAGGTGAATGCTGCAGGGCGCGAACGGATCACGATCGACCGCCTGCGTGATGGCGCGGAGCACGAGCGGCGCGACGGAGTACGGCGCGTGCGCCGCGAGGCTGACGCGCACCCGCTCGGTCGGATGCAACGCGTCGAGTTCGCTGGCCGCCTTCGCCACGACGCCTTTGGGGTCGGTCGTGTTGAACCGGATCAGCTCGTAGAACACCACCGCAGCGAGGCGGCTGCGCGTCAGCGGCCCGAACGTGACCAGCGTGTTGCTGATGTCGCCGACGATGGCGGTGCCGCAGGCCACGGCTTCCTCGATCGCGCCATCGATGGCGTCGAGAATCTCGACGTCGCTCGGGTCCGGCCGCTCCAGTCGCGCCTTCATCACGCCGCGAATCCAGGTGACGAACTGCGACGCGGGCGGCACGGCATCGCGCAGATACGACAGTTCCAGATGCGTGTGCGCGTTGACCAGGCCCGGCAGCACCGCCACATCGCCGAGATCGACTTCCTGCGCGCCGTCCGACAGCACACGCCGGCCGGAGGCGCCCAGCGCGACCACGCGGCCGCGATCGACGGCAAGCCAACCGTCGCGAATCGGCGGCTCGCTGATCGGCAGGATCCAGGCAGCGTGGTAGCGGATCATGAAAGGGCTTAGGGCTTAAGGCTTAGGGCTCAGGGCTGTTGCCTGGTTTCTT
>JAYVMG010000180.1:0-4393 GCA_043759095.1 Acidobacteriota bacterium
AGGGCTGTCGCGCCGTGTTGCTGCAGCGCTGCGTAGTCCTCGACCAGCCGCTGGGCCGTGGTCACGGCGCGGGCCGCGGCCTCTGTGGCGCCGTCGAGCAGCTGCGTCGCGACGTAGGTCCGGATGAAAATCGCGAGAATCAGCACCGGCAGGACCGCACCGGCCCAGAACGCGAGGAAGAGCTTGCGGTAGAAACTGGATCGCACCTCACGCAGCAACGCGCGCCCACTAGTCGCGGTCCGCACGCCGAGTGCGCTGAAGAGCGTGAGCGCGGCCAGCAGCGATGCGTACACCACCACCGCCAGCATCACCAGTTCCGACAGGTTAATCAAGTGACCGACCCAGGTAATGACCGGGTACCCGAGGGCGTAGATGCCGCCGCGATCGCTCAGGAGGTAGGCCCGGAACGCCTGATCGTTCCGTTCGAGGGTCGTCCAGAACGGCGCGCGTGAATCGATCAAGCGCTGGAACACGGGATCGGGCAGCGGCCAGACGCGCGTCCCCGACTCGAAGATCGGCGCGCGGCTCCATCCGTAGACGACGAACTCGACATCGCGGCCCGACACGCCTTCTGGCGCAACCTGACGATTCGGCCGCAACGATTCGAGGTACGGGCTTTGCGACGAGATGAACGGGAGTGTGCGGTAGTCGAGCATCACCCGTACGACGATGCTGCCGAGCAGGCGTCCGCGGACGCAGACGCCACGCGCGGTGCGCAGCACGTGCCGCTCGCTGGATCCGAACGGCGAGACCTCGTCGAATGGCTGCTCCCAGCCGACGCACCCGGTCGCGCGATACTCCGTCGTCGCGTACTCCGGCAGGCTCAGACGGAACGCGCTGACCAGGTGGCCGTCGGCGCTGTATAACTCGACGGCCGACGTCAGGCGGTAGGTCGCGAGGTCGGTGCGCGACCAGACGGCGAATGCGCGCGCCGGGTCCGCCGCCGGCGGGCGGGCGGAATCATCCATGCGGACAAGTTCGTCGAGCGATGGACTCGCGTCGATCTGCTCGACGGCCTGCTGCAGCCGCCGGTTCAGATCCTCGCGCAGGCTTGCGGCCTGCGGCCCGAACGTCGTCGCCAGCAACCGTTCCTTGGACTCGGTGGCGTGCGCGAGCAGGGAGGGGTACATCGCGACGGCTGGCGTCAGCAGCGCGAGAAAGAAGACGGCCAGCCGCGCGGTCTGCGAGACGCGCCGCATCCGGCCGTTCACGCGGGCGAGAGCCAGCGCGCACGCCCCGGCAACAAGGAGTGCAACCCACATCGGGCCGACGGCGACGGCCGGCCCCGTGAGTTCGGCGATGCCGACCGCGACGAGTGAACCCGAGAGCCAGGCGGCGGCAGCCGTGCAGTACCAGGACCATCGGCGCGGCGTACGCAACAGTGTCGACGGCAGGCGGATGATCGCTGCCGCCCCCCAGATCGCGGCCGCGTGCATCAGCACGAGCGCAAACTCCACGGCGAGACGACCGCTGCTGAACGGGTGCAGCGAGAAATGCAGCAGGTCGAGACTCGTGTCCGCGACGACGCGCCGGAGCAGACGCTCGTAGCCGAGGAGCAGACCGGCGTCTGCCGCGCCCGCGAGAAGGAAAGCCGCGGCGATGGTGACGCGAGCGGCGACGGTGGCGGCGAGCACAGGCACGCGCGGCCGCGCGAACCGGCGCCGCTCCACAAGATCGAGCACGAGCCAGACCACCACGGCCAGCGTCAGCGTCGTGAGCAGCAGATCAAGCGGCATCAGCTGGGAATTGGGCGCCAGTGGTGTCAGCCCGGCGTACAACACCCCGCGGACGCTGACAATCAGCACAATCAGCAGTGCGGTAAAACCGAGGAACGGGCTCATCACTCGCGTCTGGCCCCGGAGATCGATCAGCGGGCCGGCGCAGAGCAGCAGCGTGAGCGCCAGGACGCCGAGGACCACGGCCCACGTCACGGCGCGCCAGCGTGCGCGCGCCGCAGCGAGATCGCCCGACGACACATCCGCTTCGAGCACGAAGCCGCCTTCGCGCGCCGGTACGACGAACCGGAATGGCTGCGGCGGCGACGTCGCGCCCGCGGCGCGGACGCGCAGCGTGACCGGCGCGAGCGACGTCGGCATCACGAACGTCTCGGTGGGTCCCGGTGCTCCGTGCACGCTCCCAAGCGCTTGTTCAACGACGACCGTCGAGACGCGGATGCCGTTGCGCTCGACGGCCTCGATCCGAATCAGTCCGGGGCCGAGGGCCCCCGGCGCGACGAGTACTGTCGCAGGACCGAGCACGACATCTTTGCGCAGGTCGGAGACGCGGCCGGCCCATGCCAGCGGATTACCGACGACGTCGTAGATCGTGAGGCCGGTCCGGCCCGCTTCCTCGTCAGGCACAGCCGCAGACGCAATGCCGAACAGGCGCTTCAGGGAAGCCTGATCGCGGGGCGCAGCGCGCGCGGTGTCCGGATCAGCGGCGACGCGCGCGGCAATCTCGCCCAGACGGGTCGCGGCGGTGTCGAACCGTTGACGGAGTTCGGCTTCAACGCGGACCAGCGCCGACGCGTCAGACGGCCCAAACCGGGCGCGCTCGAGACCATAGCCGGTCGCACCGGCGACCAGCGCGACCGCGATGCCGATGCGCACGATGCGCAGGATGAGGGACACGATCCGTCACAGGATACACGGGTGTTATAGTGAAATCGATTTGGACCTGAAGCACCTGCTCAAGCGGGGCGCGTTGCTGGTGGCAGCCAACTGGCCCACGGTCGCGATTCAGTTCGTGGCCGAAACCACGTTTCAGGTGCTGCTCGCCGTCCCGATCATCGGCGCCGCGGTGCTCGTCGCCGTGCTGCTCGGCGGCGATCTCGCGGAGCTGCTGCACGGCAGCCTGCGCGACATCTTCACGACGATCGCCAGCGCGTTGTTGTCCGAACCTCTGGCGCTCATCGCCTTCGTGACCGCATTTGCCGTCGTCCTGCTTGGTGGATCGGTGCTGATGTTCGTGGTCAAGGGCGGCACGGTCGACGTGCTCGCGGCGGCCAATGCCGACGCCGGTCCAATTGAACAACACCCACTGACATTCGAGTTGCTGCGTCAGGCATCGCGATTTACGCTGACGCGGTTCACGGAAGGGTGCTCGCGGCTGTTTCGGCCGTACCTGATCCTGGGCCTCGTGCTGATGATCGTGTACGCCGTGTCGGTCGGCGGCTACCTGGCCTTCGTCGTGTACGGCTATCGCGCGGCGCAGGGACGCGCACTGATCATCGGCTGGACGTTTGTGGCCGCGGCCGCCGCGGTGCTGCTTGTGGCCTGGTTCACGCTCGTCAACATGCTGTACCTGCTGGTGCAGATCGCGATGGCCGTGGAGCGCGTCGGCGTTAACGATGGCTGCCGCGCGACGGCGCGCTTCATCCGCTCGGAATTCCGCGAACTTGCCGGCGTGTTTCTCGTGGTCGTCGTGCTGGTCGTCGCGGCTACGCTGGCGTCAGCGCTCGCGTGGTCAGGCGTCGGGCTGATTGCGTTTGTGCCGCTGGTGGGGCTGGCGGTGTTTCCGCTGCAGCTGGCGGCGCTGATGCTGCGGGGTCTGGCGTTCGAATATCTCGGCCTGACGGCCCTCGGCGCCTACCTGACGCTGTATCAAGGCTACGCCTCACGGCGCAGCGAAGCGGTGCGGCGCGAGCAGGCGGATCAGTTCCGCGGTGGCGTGGTCGGCGCCACCGGCGCAATCTGAATCAGATTCGGCAGGACCGCGACTGCCGGGATCAGTGTCGGCTCGGCGCTGTGCACGACCAGCGTCGCCGACGCGCCTTTCGCGATCTCCCTGAACAACAACAACAGCATCGGCTGCCGTTTCGACGGATGCACCACGACGTGCGGCGCCGCGGCCACTTCCGCGTCGGACGCCAGCGTCAGAAAGGCAGGCGGTTTCGGCAGTGGCTTGGTCGGATCCCAGTCGGTCGGCGCCCAGTCGGGCGCCGGAGGGGGCGGCGGTGGCGCCGCGACGCCTGTGAGCGTACCCACCGCGAGGCCGTCTTTCACGTTGAATGCGCGCAAGGCCTGCTGGCCCGACACGACAATCGTTGATCCGGCGCGAACCGGACCCCACGCCGGCCGCAGTTGCAGCGGCCGCATCCATTGCTGGCCACCGGTGACCAGGTTCATCGCGCGCAGAATGTTATCGAGCGCCACGAAATACACATACCGCTTGTCGGCGATCGGCATCCCGATGACGTCGCCGCCCGTCCGCCATTTCCAGTCCACGCGGCCGTCCGCCGTCATCACGCAGTAGAAGAAATTGTCGAGCGATCCGGTGTAGAGGCGATCGTTGAGCGCGAGAATCTCGTTCACGGCGCCACCGAGGCGGCGTTCCCACACCGGCGCACCCGTATCCACGCGAAGCGCGACGATACGGCCGTCGGTGGTGGGAA
>JAYVMG010000181.1:0-4388 GCA_043759095.1 Acidobacteriota bacterium
GCGGACAGCGCGAGCAGCGCCGTGCAGGCCAACAACGTGCGAAGTCTCGGAAAGGCGATCATGGCGGGAAGTCCTCCTCGAAAAGAAATCAGTCTAGCACTGCCGAGTTTCCACTCGCGCGGACATCCACGTGACGTACACTTCCTGACAATTGTGAAGCGCGCGCTGATCAAAGGCCTCATCATCATCGTCGTCCTGAGCGGGCTTGGGATCCTGTTCGTCCGTTCAGCCCAGAACACCCGCTCGGAGCCGTATGAACTCGCGCGTGCGCGTCTCGCGGGGTGGACGCTGGCGATTGATTCGTCACCGAACCCGTCGGGCGTGCTCCTGGGCCTGCAGCCGGACAAGGAAACGGCAGCGATCCTCTTCAGCCAGGTGTTCTCGCGCACCGGCGAATCGCTCAGCGGTCCGGTGCCGGCGCAGATTCCCCTCGTGCTGAAGAACGAGTTCAACCTGTCGGGCGCCGGCACGCTGACGGCGGACGCATTGCTCGCCTCCGCGCGTGCGGCGGGCCTCGAGTCACCGTCGTACGAGCCGCGGTGTCTGGCGCATCGCCGCATCAGCGAACCGGGAATCCTGCGTCAGGTGTATTTCGTGCGGTTCGAGTGGCCGGCGTTTGCCGTGTTCCGTCAGCAGATCGCGCAGCAGATGCGCGCCGCCGGCGGCACCGGCCTCGACCCCGCCGCGCTCTCGCCCATCCTCATCGTCGCCGCCACGGATGCGGCGTTCGGACGATGGCTGCCGCTGCGCGCGGAAGCCGACGACGACTGCCTCGCGCCGATGGCCGTGAAGTGATCGCAGGTTGAGCCCATGCTGAAATTGATATTGCGGGCCGTGTTCGCGGTGTTCTTCGTTGGTGCGGGCGTAAACCACTTTCTCAAGACCGATTTCTACCTGCGGATGATGCCGCCGTACGTGCCGATGCCCCTCACGATGGTGCAGATCAGCGGCGTCGCGGAGATCGTGCTCGGAGTGCTGTTGCTGGTTCCGCAAACAACCGCGATGGCCGCCTGGGGACTGATCGCACTGCTCGTCGCCGTGTTTCCCGCCAACGTGCAGATGGCGCTGCATCCCGAGACGTTCCCGGAGTTTCAGCCCACGGCGTTGTGGCTGCGGCTGCCGCTGCAGGTGGTGATGATCGCCTGGGCGTTCTGGTATACACGAAGGAACCGCCGAGCACGCTGAGATCGCTGAGTACCATGTTCTCTGCGGTCTTGGCGTTCTCCGCGGTTTCTTCTGCTCTTGTGATGTCGCTCAATCCCAGGCTCAGCTCAATCCCGGGCTCAGGCAGACACCGATGGTCTATCGCAGGCGCGCGCCGCTATGCGTGCACGAGTCGGGCTTCGGGAGCGCTGGCGATGACGCCGAGCAGGCTGCCATAGAGAACGTGGCCGACCAGCGATCCCATGGCCGCCATCAACCCGCCCATGTTGCTGCTGAAGAGGCCCGCGCCCATCATCGGCATCACGATGACTTGCGCCATGAGCCAGAGCGCGACGCCCCATACCGTGCCCTTGATCGCGGGGGAGCCTGGCACCCGCTCGTACACCGCATACGCGTAGATCGCCGGAAAGATCAGGGCGCCGTTCACGACGTGCATCATCATGCCAGCGCTCCAGATCCCACCGAGCATGGACCCAAGCATCGCTGCGATGTCCATGTGCAGACCCATCATCGGGGCGACGAGATATATCATGGCAGTCATGGCCGCCGTACCTGCGAGTCCACCGAGGACCGCGCGTGAGAGAGTCGGATGCGAGTGCATAGCTATTCCTCCAAAAGGTCAGTTGGGCCAGGTCCAAACGATCAGCGTTACTTGACGGCTTGCACCGAGGAGACCTGAATCGTGTCGCCATTCAGATCTCCGACGACCTGCGCGGTCTTGCCAGCGAGCTTGTCGAGGTCGGCCTTTGCCGCGTCGCTCGCCGTCAACTTGTAGACCTTGTCCTTGACGATGAGGGCGTAGTCGGAGCCCTTCTGCACGCATGCGCGCGTGCAGCCGGCCTCGTCGCCCGCCATCATGTGCTTGGCGCCACACATGGCGTCGCTAACCGTTCCCGTCACCGTCGTGGTCTTTGCGCTGACGGCCATCGCGCCGAGCGTGAACGCCGCCACCACTGCCCACATCGCCGTCCGGATTGCTGTTCGCATACACACTCCCTGATTGAAGAATCTCGCGGCCACGCTGAAGTGAGTGCGGCACGAGTCGCCAACATTACAGGGCAGCGAGAGACCTCCGGCCGGGTCTGTATGATGAGAAGCGTGGTCCAGCTCGACGACACGTATCTGGGGCGCCGCGATCCAGGACTGTCTGGCCGGATTGTCGTCCATCCAGCGGGAGGTGTTTCAGTTGCGCCAGGTCGAGGAACTATCGGCGGCCGAGGTCTGTAAGATTTCCGGGCACACGATCACTCAAATAGGTGTGCTGTTTCATCGGGCGCGCATGAAGCTGCGGGAATGCTTAGAGGGGAAGGGCTGGGGCCGTTCGCGATGATGACCTGTCACGACGTGTCGACGCTCGTTGCGACCGGCGAGCTGTCTGAGGCGCCCTTGGTGCGCCGACTGAGGGTTCGCATGCATCTTGCAATATGCCGGCACTGCCGGGCATTCAGGCGGCAAGTCGAAACCATCGCCCGCGCCGCCCATGCGGCAGGGATGGCCTTCGAGCGCGAGTTACCCGAGGATTTCGAGTCCAGGATCGTTCAGCGCCTGCGCTCGTTGGACGAAGGCGGGCTGACTTGATTCTTTAGCGAGGTGTTCCTGATCGGCAGCTCGCGGACTCGAATGCCGGTGGCGGCGTGGATCGCATTGACGAGCGCAGGGGCCAGCGGCGGCACGCACGGTTCGCCGAGCCCGCCGAGCGGGGCATCGGACCGGATGAACGCCGTGAAGACCTTCGGCGCGTCGGCGATTTCGATCATGGGATAGTCGCGGAAGTTCTTCTCCACGACACGCCCCTGCTTGATGGTGATCTCGCTGAGCAGCGCGGCCGACAGGGCGAAGATGACGCCGCCCTCCACCTGCGCGGTGGCGCTGTCCATGTTCACCACGTCGCCGCAGTCCACGGCGGCGTAGACGTTCAGCACCTTGAGCCGCCCGGCGGGTGAGACCGTCACGTGCACCACTTCGGCGGCGATGGTGCCGAAGCTTTCGCAGATGGCAATGCCGCGTCCTTCACGCTGCGGGAGCGGCGTGCCCCAATCGGACATCGCAGCCGCCTTCTCGAGCGCCGCCTTGAAGCGCGGTTGATCGCCAAGCAGCCGGCGCCGGAATTCGAACGGATCCTCCCCGGCTGCGTGCGCCATCTCGTCGATGAACGATTCCTTGAAGAAGCCGTGCTGCGAATTGAGCACCGACCGCCACTGCCCGAGCCGGATCGCGTGGACCGCCTTCTTCTCCTTCGCGTTCTTCTCGGCGATCGCGTACGGCATGAACACCGCCTCGCTGTTGCCGCCGCCCGTGTAGTTCGAGTGTGTGGCGAGCGGAGTGCCGTTCGTGTCCAGCGCGCCCGCGTGACGGGACAGCGCCGCACCGCGGTAGTAGTCGTGCTGGATGTCGTTCTCGCGCGTCCAGATTGTCTTCACCGGGATGGGCGACATCGCCTTCGCCACGCGCACGCTCAGGTCCACATAGTCGAACGTGAACGGAAGACGGCGGCCGAACCCGCCGCCCAGCATGAAGTTCGTCAGGTGGACACTCGCGACGTGGAGGCCGAGCGCCTTGGCGGCCACGGAGCGCGCGTTCAGCGGATCCTGCACGCCGGTCCATACGTCGGCACGGTCGCCTTCGACCTTGGCGGTGCAGGCCATCGGTTCCATCGTCGCGTGAGCGAGGAACGGCGCGCGGTAGTCGGCCGTCACCACCTTGGCTGCGTCCTTCGGCATTTCAGGCGGAGCGCCAAGGGCCTTGTCGAACGCGGCGAAGATCGATGCGGTGGACACGTCGCCGTGTCCGGCATCGCTGAACTCCGGCTTCAGCGACGCGAGCGCGCGGCGCGCGCGCCAGAAGCTGTCGGCTACCACCGCCACGGCTTCCTCCAGTTTCACGACTTTCTTCACGCCCGGCATCGCCTCCGCGCGCGTGGTGTCCACGGACACGAGTCTGCCGCCGTACACTGGCGCCATCTCGAGCGCCGCGTAGAGCATGCCCGGCGTCGTGAAGTCGATGGCGTACATCGCGCTGCCGTCCACCTTGGACGGGATGTCGAGACGCCTCGTTGAGGTGCGGCGGATGGTGAAGCTGTCCGGGTGCTTGAGCGCCGGGCCGGTGGGTACCGGCTGCGTGGCGGCCGAGTGCGCGAGTTCACCGAACGCGGCGCTGCGTCCGGATGCGGTGTGCGTGACACGCGAGCCCTTCGCCGTGCACTCGGAGGCGCGCACACCCCACTG
>JAYVMG010000182.1:0-4383 GCA_043759095.1 Acidobacteriota bacterium
GCAGCGTACGCTTCCAGCGCCGTTGGATACGCTCCGACAACTTCCTCGCCTCGTATTACGAGGGTGGTCCCTCGAAACTTGGCGACAAGTTCGTCTTGGTGAGCGATGAAAAACGCGAGTTCTTTATCAAACATGGCTTAGTCCAGTGAGGACGTTACCATGTTCTCACAGTGTAACGATTACACGCAAACAGATCGGTAAGCAGCCCTTGCGTCAACTATCTAGTCCCGTTAAAGCGCGTCGACTTCAGGTCTCCCATCGAGACCAAGGCGTCGGATCTTGAGGTAGAGGCCTCGGCGGGTGAGGCCCAGCGCGCGTGCGGATTCGGCGATGTTCCCGTCGGCGCGGTCGAGGGCGGCCTGAATCAGATCGCGCTCGACCTGTTCCACCGCGGCCGCGAGATTCGGCGACGATCGCGCCGGGCGTGTCGACCCTCCTGACGCCGGCAACCGGGTCGTACCGATCTCTGGTGAGAGGTGATCCGGCTCGATCATGCTGCCGGGCGTGCTGAGCGCAACGGCGCGTTGGATCTCGTTTTTCAGCTGCCGGACATTTCCCGGCCACCAGTACTGCGAGAAGACGTCGAGCGTCTCCGAGCTCAGGTGGATGTCGGGCTTGCCGAGCCGCTCGAGCGCCTCGCGGAGGAAGAACGTACTCAGGTGCGGAATTTCCTCGCGCCGTTCGCGCAGCGGCGGGACGTGAATCCGGATGACGCTCAGCCGGTAGTACAGATCTTCGCGAAACTTGCCTTCGGCGACGCGCTGTTCGAGGTCGGCATTGGTGGCGGCCAGCACGCGGACGTCCACGCGCTGCGGCTTGGTCTCGCCAACCGGCATGATCTCGTGCTGCTCGAGAAAGCGCAGCAGCTTCGGCTGCACGTCAAGCGGCAGGTCGCCGATCTCGTCGAGAAACAGCGTGCCGCCCACTGCGGAGCGAATCAGTCCGGGTTGATCCGTGACGGCGCCGGTGAAGCTGCCGCGCCGATGGCCGAAGAGCTGACTGTCGGCGAGGTCCCGACCCGTGGTCGTGCAGTTGTAGGGCAGAAACGTGCCGGCGCTGCGGTGCGACCCGACGTGGATCGCGCGTGACACCAGTTCCTTGCCCGTCCCGCTCTCGCCCGTAATCAGCACCGTCAGGTCGTTGCCCTGCAGACGCTGAATCTGCTCCATGACGCGCGTCATCGCGGCGCTGGCTGCGAGGAATCCTGGCAGCAGCGGTTCGAGCGACGGCGGATCGACCGCGAGCCCCGCCACCGTCACCGGACGATCGCGAGCCGCGCACAGCGCGAACCCCTGGCGCGCAACGGCGGCGATCATCCGCAGCCGGCGCATCACCGGGTGTCCAATCGGCCTCGGCGATGCGACCAGGCCGAACCGCGGTCCCTCGGCATCGCGCCCCAGCGGTTCGACGATCATCGTGCCGCGCCCGTACGCCTGGCCGTTCGCCGCTGACCATGCGAGCGTGCGCGCGGCATCGGCTTCGGATCCAGCCATGGCGACCAGGCGGACATCGCCGCCCGCGAGGACGACATAAATCACACTGCAGTCGGCGGCGGCGGCCTCGAGCAACGCGGCCGCGGTTTCACGTCCGAGCAGATCGGGCAGCGCCGCCGCATCCACGATGCGCCGCACGATCGCATCGTCAGCATCAGCCGGCGAGATGACGTACTGTCCCGTGCCGACGGTCGTCAGGAGCGCCTGGGCACGGTGGGTGTCGTCGATATCGCGTTCAGCGCCGAGCTGCTCGAAGATGCCCAGCGCCTTGGTGAGATGACGCTGCGCAAGGGAGCGCGCGCCGGTTTCGGCCACCAGTCGGCCAAGCGCCAGATGGCTGAGGCCGGACTGGTACCGCTCGCCGAGGAGATCGAGCAGGGCCGCGCTCTGCGAGAAGTCGTGATACGCGTCGGCGCCGCTGCTGGTTTTCGCGTGGAGCGCGCCGCGCAGACGCAGGTATTCGCCCCAGGCCGCCGGCGCAACCTTCGGATCGATCGCATCAGCGGCGATGACGAGCCGCTGTTCGGCCTCCGGCAACCGGTTGGCGGCAATCAACGCCTCGGCCGCGATGAGCGTGGCCTGCAGCGCGTCGAACGGCGGCGCACCGGCCTGAAGGATCTCGTCCACGCGCGCGATGGCATCGTCGAGAGCGGCGCGCCGCAGCGCGAGCCGGGCGCCGAGCACGCGCACCGACCATTCGTACCACTGGCTGGTCTGGCGTCCGTAGGCGCCGAACGCTTCACTCGCCCGGCCGAGAAAATCGCTGGCGGTGTCGTAGCGGCCTCGGATCAGATGAATCTGCGCGAGCGTGTCGAATACCGCACCGGTCGTCTCGTGAAACTGAATCGGGCTGCGGACCTCGAGCGCGCGGTGCAACGCGTTCTCGGCCCGCACCAGATCGCCGAGGCGGACGCAGATCTGACCGAGTGTGGCGAGCGCCACCGCGAGGCCGTGACCGGATCCGTGGGCTTCATGCAGCGACACGCTGCGCTCCGCCAGCGCCAGCGCTTGCTCGTAGCGGTGCTGCAGCATCATCACGTTCGCCTGATTGCCACAGACGGTCGCCAGCACGTCGTCGGCCTCGACGGTCGAGGCCAGCCGCTCCGCATGCCGGAGCGCGGCCATGCCTTCGTCGTACCGGCCGAGTTGTGCGAGCGAGATGCTGGACAGCGAGTGGACCAGCGCCAGGTGACGGCGGTCGCCCGCCGCGTGCAGCGCCGACGCGGCCTTGCTGATGTGCTCGCGGACGGTCGCGACGTCGCCGACCTGGCGATAGCACTGGCCGAGTTCGTAGTGGGCGAGGCCGATCGATCGCGAATCGTGCGCCGCTTCGGCCTGCTTCAGCGCGCGCCCCTGCATGGCGATCGCGCGCGATTGATCGCCGCGGGCGGACGCCAGGCGGCCGTGCAGTCGCCACAGCGTCGACAGACGGCGTGCCGGGACGGTGTCGCGGAAGGTGTCTGGCGGCCGGCCCAGCGCTCCGGCCGCCTGATCGAGATCATCCTGCAGCAGCGCGGCTTCGGCGATCATCGATCGCACGGTCAGCTCTTCGTCGCGGGTCAGCGACGAGCGCAGGGTCGGCGCGAGCATCTGTACGGCTTCGGCGCCGCGGCCGCGCTCGAGCGACGCGCCCGCGCGCATCAGCAGCGCCTGCAGAGAGGACGAGGGCACGCGGCGAGTATAAACCTACAGCGCCCGCCACTTTCGTCCCGTCGACTCGACGAGACGGTCGGCTTCAGCCGGTCCCCAGGCTCCGGCGGGGTACTGTGGCACGGCATCGGTCTGCGTGGCCCAGCGATTGAGCACCGGCATCACCCAGCGCCACGCGGCCTCGACGGCGTCGCGGCGCATGAACAGCGTCGGGTCGCCGACGATGACGTCGAGCAGCAGCCGCTCGTACGCTTCGGGTGAGGAGCCGCCGAATTGGGCGCCGTAATGGAAATCCATCTTCACCGGCGAGACGTCCACGTGCGGACCAGGTTTCTTTGAACTGATGCCGAGCGAGAAACCTTCATCAGGTTGAATGCGAATGGTCAGCACATTCGCATCGAGGCGCGCGGACGGATTCGCGTTGAAGAGAATCGGCGGCACATCCTTGAGGTGCACCGAGATTTCGCTGGTCCGCTGTGGCAGGCGTTTGCCGGTTCTGAAGAAAAACGGCACGCCGGACCAGCGCCAGTTGTCGACGAAGACCTGGAGTGCGACGAAGGTTTCGGTGCGCGACGCGGGATCGACGCCAGGCTCCTGCCGGTACCCGGCGTATTGCGCGCGGACAACGTTCGTGTCGATCACAGCTCCGTCGAGCGGCCGCAGCGACTTCAGCACCTGAAGCTTCTCGTCGCGGATGACGTCCGCGTCAAGCGAATGCGGCGGCTCCATGGCCACCAGCGCGAGCAGCTGCAGCATGTGGTTCTGCACCATGTCGCGCAGCGCTCCGGCCTGCTCGTAGTAGCCGGCGCGCGTGCCGACGCCTTCTTCCTCGGCCACCGTAATCTGCACGTGGTCAACGTACTTCTGGTTGAAGAGCGGTTCGAAGATGCTGTTCGCAAAACGCAGCACCAGAATGTTCTGGACGGTCTCCTTGCCCAGGTAGTGATCGATCCGATAGATCTGCGGCTCGTCGAAGACCTTCGCGATGGCGTCGTTAATGGCGCACGCGCTCTCGATGTCGCGACCGATCGGCTTCTCGACGATGATCCGGTCGACCGGGCTGTCGCCACGGTTGACCAGCCGCGCGCGGTCCAGTTGCTTCACGGTCGGTCCGAAGAGCGACGGAGGGAGCGCCAGATAGTAGATGCGATCGGCGGGGAGGCGGCGTTCGTGTTCGATGATGTCGAGCCGCGCGCCAAGGGGCGCCAGCCCCTGCTCGCTGTCGATTTCCGCCGCCGCG
>JAYVMG010000183.1:0-4375 GCA_043759095.1 Acidobacteriota bacterium
AAATAGTCCGCGCGCGCTGGAAATATGTCGCGGGCGTGGGCGCTACGGCATCATGCACAGGGTTTCGACCGGCGTCGACGGGAGCCGGTCGCGCGTCGACGCCGCGGCCAGCCGGTCGAGCGTTTCCGAGTCCAGCACGCGGGCCAGTGCGGCCTGCGCCCGCATCCACACGTCGCGCGCCGCGCACCCGAGCAGGCTCTCGCAGCCCGCGCCTCCAGGCAGACACTCGTTCAATCGGAGCGGACCGTCGAGCGCGGTCACGATGTCGAGCACCGACACGGTGCGCGGATCCCGGCTGAGCTCGAAGCCGCCCTCGAAGCCGCGGCGCGAGACCACGAGGCGGCCGGCGACGAGGCGCTGCAGGATTTTGGCGACGAACGGAACGGAGGCCCGACTCTCGGCGGCAAGCTCCGCTGCGGTGAGCCGCGTGCCCGGCGGCAGCATCGCGAGGTGTGTCAGGACGCGGATTCCGTAGTCGGTTGTGCGAGTGATCTGCATCGGATCCACCTCAAATGAAGAAGACAACGATCCCTCACGCCGCGCGCATGCGGTGACGGAAAGCCGGCGCGCCAGCGACTCGCGCCAGCCATCGATAGGCTTCGTACCAGTAGTACCCCGCGTCGCGCTCCGCGAGCAGCACGGCGTCGTCCGGGTTGACCACGAGGCTGACCTCGATGTTCGGGGCCGCGCCGATCGGTAGCCAGTGCCGCTTGCACGCCTCGTACATGTACCGCATGACGTGTCGCATCGCTTCATACTCTGGCGTCGGCCAATTCTCCATGTCGGAGCCGATCGTCGGGCGGAAGATGCAGACGGTCGGGAACGCGCCGATCGCAGCGATCTCATCGATCGCCCGCAGCGTGTTCGCCAGGGGCTCGATGCCCGCGATGATCTCTCCGGACACGGCGCCTTTCGGCATCAAGCTCGCGCAGTACCGCATCGCATCGAAATACAGTGCCTGACCGTGTACGCTCGCCTTGCCCGGACAGATGCGGGCGAACCATTCCGGATCGAGCAGCTCGATGCAGAACGAGAAGTGATCCACACCGAGCGCCACCAGTTCGTCGTAACGACGGAACTCGCGCTCGGGTGACAGCTGGACGCCCACCAGCAGCCCGACATCTTTTTTGATCGCGTCCACGTACGGCGCGATGAACGCCAGCCCGCGCGAACCCTGGAAACCGCCATTCAGGTGCACGAACGTGACGCCGGACTCCTCCTTCGCCGCCCAGCAGGTCTCGACGACATCGTCGACGGTCTTGACCGCCAGTTCACTGACGCCGACGTTCTCGCCGGTCGTGCAGAACTGGCAGTTCCGGCGCGGCGAGTAGTTCCAGAACGCGCAGACCGGGTTGACGTAGATGCCGAGACAGGTCCCCTGCAGCACGCCGACGCGGTGCATCGGCACATCGCGCGACGTCAGCCGCTCGTACCACGACGGCTCCTCGGGCAATCGCACGTCGTAACGTGAACCGTCGCGATCGTCAACAATCGCGTACGCGCGGGCGCGGCCGCCGATCAATTGATACGGCGAGATCCGTGCGAAGCGCTCCGCGACCGGCACGTTCATCCAGATCTCGCGCTTGGCGAGCGACGGCGCCGGAATCGTAATTTCGAGTCCCGAGCCAAGCCCGGCCCTGGTCCGCGAGACGGCGCGCGCTCCGGTCAGCGGCACGTCTTCGGGCACCCGCAGGCCGTGACAGAACAGGTCGATCTCGAGTTCGCAGGCGTTCAACGGCATGCACCGGCATGCGCAAGAGGAGTGCCGCGCGTTTACAGGCCTGACTCCTGCATCTACGGCCGATGATGCCGGATTATCGGCAGCGCCTGGGGAATCAGACGTTTTCAGGCCGGCTTTTAATCAGCACGCACGTTGCAGCTTCTGTCGTCGGAGGGGATCGATATGGCGGGTCGCTGGGTCACGGTTGACGGGAACGACGCGTGCGCGAGCGTGGCCTACCGGATGAGCGACGTGATCGCGATCTATCCGATCACGCCCTCGTCCAGCATGGCCGAGGCGGCGGACGCGTGGGCGGCCGCACAACGCCCGAACCTCTGGGGCGCGATCCCGTCGGTCGTCGAAATGCAGAGCGAAGCCGGCGCCGCCGGCGCCGTGCATGGCGCGCTTCTGGGCGGCGCGCTCGCGACGACGTTCACGGCGAGTCAGGGTCTGCTTCTGATGATCCCCAACATGTTTAAGATTGCCGGGGAACTGACGCCGGCCGTCTTCCACGTGTCCGCGCGCGCCGTCGCCACGCACGCGCTGTCGATCTTCGGGGACCACAGCGACGTCATGGCCGTGCGCAGCACCGGTTTCGCCTTGCTGTCGTCCTCGTCAGTGCAGGAGGCCCAGGATCTCGCGCTGATCGCGCACGCCGCGACGCTCGAGGCGCGGGTGCCGTTCCTCCATTTTTTCGACGGTTTCCGCACGTCGCACGAGCTGCAGAAGATTGAAACACTGGACGACGAGCCGATCCGCGCGATGATCGACGAACACCTCGTCGCGGCGACGCGCGCGCGCGGGCTGTCCCCCGACCGGCCGGTAGTGCGGGGATCGGCGCAGAACCCCGACGTCTTCTTTCAGAATCGCGAAGCGGTCAATTCTTTTTATCTGGCGACGCCGTCGATCGTGCAGGGCGCCATGGATCGTTTCGCGGCGCTGACCGGCCGCGCGCATTCGCTCTTCGAGTATCAAGGCTCGCCCGACGCCTTATCCGTGATTGTGATCATGGGGTCGGGCGCCGAGACCGTGGCTGCTACGGTGGACGCGCTCGGCGACTCGGCGAAGGTCGGCGTACTGACGGTCAAGCTCTATCGCCCGTTCAGCGTCGACCACTTCATCGCTGCACTGCCGCCAACCGTCCGTGCAATCGCGGTCCTCGATCGCACCAAAGAACCCGGCGCGATCGGGGAGCCCCTCTACCAGGACGTCGTGACAGCGCTGCACGAAGGCGGCGCCTCGCACGACATCCGGGTCATCGGGGGACGCTACGGTCTCGGCTCCAAGGAATTCACGCCGGCGATGGTGAAGGCGGTCTTCGACGAGCTCGCCGCAGACGCGCCGAAGCGCCACTTCACCGTCGGCATCGTGGACGATGTCACGAACCTGTCGCTGGCGGTGGACGAGGCCTTCCAGGTGGAGCCGGCCGAAACCGTGCGCGCCGTGTTCTTCGGCCTCGGCGCCGACGGCACGGTCGGCGCGAACAAGAACTCGATCAAGATCATCGCCGACGACGGCGACCAGTACGCGCAGGGCTACTTCGTGTACGACTCGAAGAAGTCCGGCGCGATCACCATCTCGCACCTGCGGTTCGGTCCGCGGCCGATTCACGCGCCCTACCTGATCGCGCAGGCGTCCTTCGTCGGCTGCCATCAGTACACCTTCCTCGAACGGTACGACGTGCTCGCGTACGCGGAGCCCGGTGGCGTCTTCCTGCTGAACGCGCCGTATGGCGCCGACACCGTCTGGAACGAACTCCCGTTCGAGATTCAGGAACAGATCGCCGGCAAGCGCCTGCGGTTCTTCGTGATCGACGCCTATGCGGTGGCGCAGGCCGCAGGCATGGGCAACCGGATCAACACGATCATGCAGACCTGCTTCTTCGCGATCTCCGGCGTGCTGCCGCGCGAGCAGGCGATCGCCGCGATCAAGCATTCGATCGACAAGACCTACAGGAAACGCGGCCAGGCAGTGGTGCAGCGCAATTACGACGCCGTGGACGCAACGCTCGCTCATCTCCACGAAGTGGCGGTGCCCGCGTCGCCGACCGCGACGTATCGGATCCCGCGTGTGATTCCCGACCACGCGCCGGACTTCGTCAAGCGCGTCACGGCGGTGATGCTGGCGAACCAGGGAGACCGGCTGCCCGTCAGCGCGTTCCCGGTGGACGGCACCTGGCAGACCGGCACGTCGCAGTGGGAGAAGCGGAACGTTGCAACCGAGATTCCGGTCTGGGATCCGCAGTTGTGCATCCAGTGCAACAAGTGCTCGCTGGTGTGCCCGCACGCCGCGATTCGCGTGAAGGTCTACGACCCGGCGCATCTCGCCGACGCCCCCGCGATGTTCAAGGGCACCACGTACAAGGGGCCGGATTTCGCCGGCCACTACACCGTGCAGGTCGCGCCCGAAGACTGCACCGGCTGTTCGCTCTGCGTGATGGTGTGCCCGGCCAAGGACAAAGGCAATCCGCGGCACAAAGCGATCGACATGGCGGCGCAGGCCCCGCTTCGCGACGTCGAACGGGAGAACTACGCGTTCTTCCTCGGACTTCCTGACGCGGACCGCGCGGCGGTGCGCGCGGACGTGAAGAGCACGCAGTTCCTGCAGCCGCTGTTCGAGTACTCCGGGGCCTGCGCCGGGTGCGGGGAAACGCCC
>JAYVMG010000184.1:0-4370 GCA_043759095.1 Acidobacteriota bacterium
GCGACGAGCGTCGCGAGGCGCTCGGTCACGACGGGCGAAATGCTGCTCATGTCGATGACGATCGCGCTCTTCTGCAAACCGGCGAGGACGCCGTCCGGCGCCGTCAGCACGCGCTCGACGTCAGGCGTGTCCGGCAGCATTGTGATCACAATCGTGGACGCCCGCGCGACCTCCGCCGGCGACGCGGCGGCGGTGGCCCCGGCGGCGACCAGTTCATCCACTGCCCCGCGGCTGCGGTTGTGAACGGTCAAGTGGTGTCCTGCGGCGATCAAGTGCTTCGCCATGGGCTTGCCCATGACGCCAAGGCCAATGAATCCGATGTTTTCAACCATGCGAGAGAGTGTCCTTTCGCTATAATCCTAATGCGAGGTTGCAGATATGACACGAGCCATCATCGCGGCAGCACTTATCAGCGCGGCAGTCTCCCCGCTCCTGGCGGGCGGCAAGAGCACGGTCACCGGTGCCTACGTCGAGGCGCGCACCGCCGAAGTGTTCACCGGCGGTTGCATCATGAACAGCGAAGCGGAGACCGTCGGCAAGCAAGCGCTGCTTGCGTGGAAAGTCGATCGCGGCAGCTTCAACGGCATCAACATCGACGGCCTCTCCATCGTTGCGGCCGTTTCTGGTGACCGCAATCTCGGCATGACGGAGATGGGCGGCGAGAAGCCGACCGTTCACACCGCGATGTTCGTGGACCAGCGCGCGAATGCGGCGCAGCGGATCGCGCTCGTGGCGATGGCGAACGAGCTGTCGAAGGGCCTCGTTGGTACGATCGTCCAGGTGACGCCGACTGCGATTCAGTTCACCGACCACGGCAGCGAGATTTCCGTGTCGGCCGATCAGATCGCGCTCGACGTCAACAAGCACATCACCCACGACCCGACCTGCGGCGCGATGCTGTGGTTCCACCCGCTCGCCACGAGCGACGATGCGACGGTGGGAGTGGCGAATCAGCACCTGTTCACCGGCTCCGCGCTCGGCGCCAAGTGGAGCGACCCGAACAAGCGCTCGGCGTTCTTCGGGACGTTCAGCTACTAATCGCGACGCCTGTTTGCCACGAAGACACGAAAGCACGAAGAAGAACACAAGAAAGAATGATCTTCTTCGTGTCTTCGTGCCTTCGTGGCCCAACCTACTCTCGTGATTCTCACCAACAAAGTCGCGCTCATAACCGGCGGCAAGCGCATCGGGCTTGTCGTCGCGCGTGAGTTGGCGGCTCGGGGCGTGGACGTGGCGCTCAGCTACGCGCACTCGAAGGCTGAGGCCGAGCAGGCCGCTGATCTCGTTCGCGCGGCAGGACGCCGCTCCGCGACATTCGCCGCCGATCTTTCACAGCCTGATGCCGCGGCAACGCTCGTGCGTTCGGTTGTCGATGTGTTCGGCCGCCTGGACATCCTGATCAACATGGCGTCGGTGTACGCGAGGAAGCCGTTCGCCGATCTCACGATCGCCGACTGGGACGCCAACATCAACGTCGATCTGCGCGCCGCGTTCCTCTGCGCGCACGCCGCGGCGCCGCACCTGCGGGCGCAGGGCGGCGGGCGGATCATCAACTTCAGCGACTGGACCGCCAGGAGCGGACGGCCGCGATATCCCGGCTACGTGCCGTATTACGTGGCCAAGGCCGGCATCATCGCTCTCACCGAAGCGCTCGCGCTCGAGCTCGCGTCCGATAACATCCTCGTCAACGCGATCGCGCCGGGACCGATTCTCGCGGCGCCAGGCACGACAGACGCCGAGTCAACGACGGTTGAGAATGTGACGCCGTTGGGCCGGTGGGGCGGAGAGATGGAAATCGCAAAAGGCGTGCTCGCGCTGCTGGACAGCGATTTCATCACCGGCGAAACGATTCGCATCGACGGCGGACGGCACGTGAAATAGAGGGCAGGTAGGTTGGGTGGGTCGCGTGGGTCGGGTTACGTGGCGCACGACTTCAAGTGGCGCAGGACTTCAGTCGTGCGAACAGCATCTTCATCGATCCGAGCGCACCGGTGAGTTCTTTCCGATCGCGCGCGAAGCAGAAGCGGACGTAGCCCTCGCCGTTCTTGCCGAAATCCACGCCGGGCACGCAGCCGATGCGCCCGTTCGCGATCAGATACTCCACCATCCGCCAGGACTGCGAGTCGCTGGACGCCGCCTGCCCTGAGACTGTCGAAGGGTCGGACCAGTTCGGATTGATCCGCAGGAACGCGTAGAACGCGCCCGCCGGTGGCTGCCCCGTGAACACATCGCCGGCCAGTTCCTTGACGCCCGCATAGAACAGGTCGCGCCTCGCGCGCAGCTCGGTGCGGAACGCGCCGATGCAGTCCTGCGATCCTTCCAGCGCGCCGATCCCGCCATACTGCACGACCGATGCGACGTTGCTGGCCGTGTAAAAGAGCAGCTTCTTCGCACGGTCGCGGATCTGCGCGTCTCTGATGGCGATGTATCCAAGGCGCAGCCCGGTCATCGCGTACGACTTGCTGAAGGTGTACAGCGGGATCGTGCGTTCGTACATCCCGGGCAGCGACGCGATGCTGACGTGCTCACCCTCGAACACCACGTCTTCGTACGCTTCGTCTGAGATCACCCAGAGATCGTGTGTCTGCGCGATGGCGGCCAGCCGCTCGATGTAGGCGCGCGTCAGGACGCCGCCTGTCGGATTGCTGGGCGAATTGAGATAGAGGATGCGCGTCTTCGGCGTGATCTTCGATTCAACTTCGTCGAGCACCGGTTGCCACCCGACGGACTCGTGGAGCCGATAGCCGACCGGGACGCCCTGAGCCGCGAGGATGTTGCCCGCCGCCGGCGGCCACGCGGGATCAGGAATCAGCACCTCGTCGCCGGGCTCGAGCAGCGACATGCAGATGATGTAGAGCCCGTGGATCCCTCCGTTCGTGACGAGCACCTCGTCCACATCGTCTACCGGGATGCCGTTCGTGTTGCGCAGCTTCATGGCGATCAGCTCGCGCAGCCGTGGGATGCCGGTCGTCTGCACGTAGTGCGAGTGGTTGTCGACGATCGCGCGCGTCATGGCCGCCTTCACCGTGTCCGGCGCATCGAAGCTGACGTCGCCCTGATCGAGGCGATACGGATCGGTGACCGAGTACATCATGTCGCGGATGCGCGTGATGCCAGAGAGCGGGACGCTGTCGAGGTAGGAGGCCATGGATCAACGATAGCTGAAATAGTCGGCGACGTCCTTCGCCACCAGGCCGATCGCATTCTCGAGCGCCTCTCCCGATCCGAAATGGTTGCCGGTGAAGACGGTGAGCACGATCGTCTTGCCAGGCGCCTCGAGCACGCCCACATCGTCTCCGACAAACGGCAGGAAGTCGCCGGTCTTATGCGGGATGGTGTAGCCGGTGATGTAGCGGGGGATGCGCGTCCGGTAGAGCTGGCCGCGCATGATGCGCAGCAGGAGATCGGACGAGGGTTTGTCGACCAGCGTGCCGCGCTCCATCATCTCGAGCAGCGTCCCCATCTCGCGCGGGGTCGAGAAACCGAAGGGTGACTTGCCCTCGCGGTAGAACTGCTCTGTCGTTGGCGCTGAGCGTTGCGCCGGGAACCATTTCGACGGCACGTTCATCGCGCGCGTGGTCTTCAAGCCCAGCGCCTGCATGCGCGCGTTGACGGCATCAGGGCCGCCGACCATGCGATAGAGCACCTCGGTGGCGGTGTTGTCCGACACGATGATCATCATCGTGATCAGATCTTTCACCGTCATCACGGCGCCGTAATCGAGCCGCTGAATCGTGCCGGTGCCCGGCTGCGAATCGGCCTGGACGAACGTGTACTTGTCCGTCAGCGCGAACTTGCCCGCTTTGATCTGTTCGAACACCTCGATCATCAGCGGAATCTTGATCGTGCTCATCGTCTCCATCTGACGATCCGCATCGATCGCGATCACCTCGCCTGTTTCGAGCGACTTCACGTAGATGCCCCACGTCGCGTTGATGCTGCGCGTGGTTCGTTGAATGGACGCCTCGAGCCGTTGCAGCGGCGCCGGCGGCGGAGTTGGCGTTTGTAGAGGCACGGCGTTAACGCCGTGCCCGACGGCAAGGGCCAGGGCGAGCACGATGACGACGCGTTTCATACGGTCACTCCATACAAGTCTGAAATCTGAACTCTGACTTACTATAGCGTCCTGTGACTTCCATGGAGCTGCGCGAGCTGCTCTCGTCCTTCCCGTCGCTGCCGTTCATTCCGGCGCCGACGATCGTCGAACCGTTGCCGCGGCTTCGCGCCTTGCTCGGCGGCGGTCCGCAGCTCTTCATTAAGCGGGACGATGCGATCCCGTTCGGGTTCGGGGGAAACAAGGTCCGCAAGCTGGCGCTGGTGGCCGCGCGGGCGGTGGCGGACGGCGCCGATACGCTGATCACGGCGGGCGG
>JAYVMG010000185.1:0-4370 GCA_043759095.1 Acidobacteriota bacterium
ATTGGGTGATTGATTGATGGATTGACCCAGGGCGCAGCAGCGCTGCGAGCGCGCCGGACACGGCTCCGCCCAATCCTTCCAATCCCCCAATCCATTACCCGATTACCAGATTTCCCAATTACCACATCCGCTTACCAGTCCTTGTATTTCGTCTTGTCGAGCGCCGTGCCGTCGAACGTCGTGTGGACGTCGAACACGTTCTGCCCGCCCCACTTCGTCGAATCGGGCTTGTCCTGGTACGAGCGCATGCCCCACTCCGGCGTCCGCGTCATCGGATCGACCGGGATGTGCCGCAGGTATTTCAGCTTTCGCCCGGTCGCGTCGTTCGCGGCGGTGACGCCGTCCACCAGCGTCTGCAGATCCGGCGGATAGTTCTCGGCGCCGACCTTCAGGTCGAGCGATCCGATCTGCCCGAGATCCGCCGCGTCCTTGTACCTGTCGATGGCGGTCCGGATCTCGCGCAGCGAACGCCGCAGTTCGGCCTCGCGCGTCCGCGTCGACGTGACCCGCGCCAGCGGCATGATCGCCGAGGCCAGGATCAAGACGATCGTCGCGACGACAAGGAGTTCGACGAAAGTGAAGCCCTCAGCCCTAACTCTCCACCACGGAGGACACTGGGGACGCGGAGGAAAAATCCCTTTAGGAACAAATTCTTGCCACAGTGTCCTCTGTGTCCACCGTGGTGAAGAGCGTAAGCCCAAGCCCCTCATCGCCGCTATTGCACCGTCACTGTCACGGGCGCAAATCGAAGGCCCATCGCGGCTCCGCCTGGACCTGTGGCCGTGCCGCTGAGCGTCAGCGTGACCGGTCCGGGTGCGATCGCGTTGAACAGCAGCGCGGACAGGACGCCAGTGCCCGTCGCCCCGGTGGCGTCGCCGGTTCGCGTCAGCGAGATGTCCACCCGGTTCCCGTTCACCGACTGCGTGAAGACCACCGGCACGCCACCCGAGCGCAGGAAGCTGCCTTCCTGGACGCTCTGCACGCGCAGCTTGGTCGGGTCAAAGATCAGCGTCAGCGTGACGGTGGAAATCCGCGACGCATCGCTGATGATCAACGGCACGGTGTACGGACCGCCACCCAGGCGGAACGTCTGCCCTTGCGTCGAGATCAACACCTGCGCCGATCCAATTCCTGCAGACGATGTCGGCACGGCCGCCGGCGTGGCGGCGGCTGGCTGCTGCGTTTGCGGAGTTGGCGCGGCCTGCGCGGGCGGCTGCACCGCATCTGCCGGCGGCAGCGTTGGTGGCGGCGCCTGCTGCACGGCGGGCGTTGGCGCCGGTATGGCCACGGTGCCAGGCACAGGCGACGATCCCGGCGGTGCGATCAACGTCGTGCCTCCGGGTCCGCGAATCGGCGGATTCCCTGTCGGCGTGGAACCGGCGGGCTGAGATGCGGGAATGCCGGGCGCCGGCGCGGCAACTGGGGCGGCCATCGGCTCCACCTGCTGCGGTGCGATCATCGGCGGCGGACCGCCGATGCCAAGGTTCTGCTGCGACCCGATGAAGATCGGCCGCAGGTCTGCTTCCGTAACCTCGTGCGTGCGGACAATGTGCGGCGTTAGCAGCATGACGATCTCGACCTGATCCTGCGTCGTGCCGTTGTTGGCGAAGATATCGCTGAGGAACGGCACGTGAATCAAGCCTGGGAATCCCGAGACCGCCTTTGATTCCTTGGTCTGCAACAGGCCCGCCAGCAAGTTCGATTCACCGTCACGCAGCCGCAGCCGTGTGGTGACCTTGCGCTGCACGAACGAGGGTACGATCACGCCGCCCACCGAGGTGTCCGGGCCCTGCTGGCTGTTGTCGAGCGTCAGGTCGAGCCGGATGTCGCCGTCGAGCGTGACGGTCGGCGTCATGTCGATGTTCACGCCAACGTCTTTGTACTGATACGAACTCAGCGGGTTCACGCCCGCGCCGCCGGTGGCGATCGGCGTGTAACTGGTCGAAATCACCGGGATCGACTGGCCGAGGTTCAGCGTGAGCTTCGTGCCTTCCGCGCCGCGCAACTGCGGCTTGGCGATCACCTTCGTATTCGTGTCGCTCTCGAGGAAGCGGACGATGGCCGTCGGCACGGCCAGGTAAAAGTCAGACGTGCTGACGCCGCGGGAAATCGTATTCAGGTTGAACGCCGGAGGCGACTTCACCCCGCCGGGCCCCGTCGATGTGCCGGTGGTCGTACTCGTCGTGCCGCCGGTTGATCCCGTGCCACCGGTGGCGCCAGGGGCCGCCGTGGTCGTGCCGCTCGGTGAGACCTCGGGCGAGAAAAGGCCGCCCAGCGCGTATTCTGAAAGATTCAACCCGTAGGTCTTGGTCCTCGACCGATCGACCTCGAGGATCTCGACATCGATGACGACCTCGGCGCGCGGCTTGTCATTCTGCTCGATGATCTTCTCGAGGATGCCGACGACCGCGCTCGTGCCGCGGATGGTCAGTGTGTTCGCCGTCTTGTTCGCGGCGATGGCCGGCTGAATGGGAATGCCGGGCAGGCGAATGATCTGGCTGAGGATCTGCGACACCTCGGTTGCGTCGGCGTGCGACAGGTAGAACGTGCGGATCACCTGGTCGTCGTACTGCGCGTGCTTGGGCGGCGTGTCCTGGAAGATGAAGATGGATTTCTCGCCCAGCACTTTGTACGACAGCTGGTTCATCGTCATGATCTGGTTCAGGCCCTGCTCGAGGGTGACCCCTTCCAGCTGCACCGTGGCGGCACGGTCCTGGAATTCGCGGTCGAAGCTGACGCTGATGCCGTGCGCAGCAGAGAGCGCGTTCATGATGTCGCGCAGGCTGACGTTGTTGAAATGCAGATTCAGCGGCTCGCGCGACGCCGGGTTGAGGATTGGCTCCGCGGCCGCCGCGCGCGCGCGCTCGCGCATGCCCACGATCGCCGGCTTGGGCCGCGACGCTTCGACGCGCGCGCGGATGGTGCGGTCGAGTTCGGCGATTTTCGACGACGCGAGCCGGTTGCTGGGTTCGTACTCGCTGGCCGCCTTGTACTCGTCGAGCGCCGCCTCGAGCTGCTCCTGCTTCTCGTACTCGTGCGCCTTTTCGAGGTGCGCGCGCGACGCCGCCTGCATGGCGCGCTGCAGCGCGATCTTGTACGAGGCGTTCGCCGGCGCAACCTGCGAGGCCTTGCGGAATCCGATCACCGCCTCGTCCAGGTTGCCCTCGCGCTGGGCCACCTCGCCGTGGTGAAACGCCTTGCCCGCAGCGCAGCCCCCCGCCGCCAGCGCGAGCGCCAGCACGCTAATCCGCAATGGAATCCGCAATCCGCAATCCGCAATCCGCAATGTCATGATCCTGTCAGCCGAATCGTCTGACGGCCCCGGCCGTCCGCGTACGCCAGCTCCACCGATTCCACGCCGATCTTCAGAATGCGATACCGGCCTTCGATGATAGCGCCTTCTCTCCCGTAAAACGGCGCGTTCCGCCCATCGCTCAGAATCGCGATTTTCTCACCGCGCGCCGGTGCTTCCACCAGGCCGATGAACTTCAGTGTGATCGGCGCAAGCGGTGGCGGAGGCGGCGGACCCGTGGGGGCCGTCTCCGATGGTATCGCCGGCTGCACGGGCCGGACGGGCGCGGGCGGCGGCGTCTTGGATTTGAAGCGGAACAGATTCCGTTCGGCCGCTTCAGGTGTGGGCCGCTCGCCGTCCAGCGCGTCGAGGTGCACGGACGGAGGCCCCGACGCTGCGGACGTCATCGGCGCCGGCTGCTGCGCCGGCGATGACGACGCAGGCGATGTCTGTTGCTGCCGTGGAGCGCTCACTGGTCTATTAGACGCCGCAGCGACCGGCGTAGACGTGGCCGGCGTCCAGAGCCGGCCCAGCACCACGAGCAGCGCGACAACCAGCCCGCCGAGCAGGACTTGCCGCCAACGCTCAGTGGCCATGCGCGCCCAGGCGGTAGTACGTGGACAGATCGAGCAGCAGGCTCAACGGCCGGTTGGGGTCATTCTGCTGGAGCGAGACCTCGTCGATGATGACGAACGGCGACGCGCTCTCAAGCGCGTAGACGAACCGGCGAAAGTTCTCGTAGTCGCACAGCCATTGCGTGTGTACTTTCAGCAGACCAAGCCGCGTCTTCTTGGTAATCGGCTCGACATCGAACTTGCGGGCCACCATCGTGACGTTGGTCTTCTTCGCGAGCGCCGGCAGCGTGGCGTACGTGAGGCGGCGCGCCGCGGCCTGATCGGCCGGCAGCACTTTCTCGAAGAACGTCGCCAGTTCTTGATCGGCGCGCGCTTTTCCGAGCACCAGTTCCCGTGCGGCCGCCTGCTCGCGCTCGGCGTCGTCCAGCGACCGCGTGGCCGCCGCGGCGCGCTCGGCCGCGCCCGCCGACCGGACACCCAGCGGATACACCCACAAGCCGTAG
>JAYVMG010000186.1:0-26937 GCA_043759095.1 Acidobacteriota bacterium
CGACGAGCTCGGTGTAGTTGTACTGGCGGTTCACGCCGGCGATCTGCGGACCCTGCGGCGCGCCGCCGCGTCCGCCGGCCGGCGCGGCGCCGCCGCGTCCCGCACCGCCCTGCTGCGCGCGCTCGGCCGCGAACCGTTCCTGCTCTTCTTTCGCGAAGCCGGAAAGGTCCACAGCGCTGGTCGTCATCGTGACGTCGGCGCCGTGCGCGGTGAGGACGCGGATGACGTCAGCGCGGCCGAACGCCGCGGCAAACGTCAGTGCGGTTTCACCCTTCACTGATTCTTTCGCGTTGACGATGGCGCCGTGATCGATGAGGGCTTTGACGGCCGCCGGCTTGCCTGCTGCGGCGGCGAGCATCAGCGGCGTCGTGCCGCTCATCGTCGGCGCATTCGAGTCGGCGCCGGCCTGCGTCAGCGTGTCGATCATCAGCGCGTCGCCGTTCTTGCTGGCGATCAGCAGCGGCGTGTAGCCGCCGATGCGCGTCGTGGCCTTGAGATTCGCGCTGGCGTAGAGCAGCACTTTCGCGAGCTCGACGTCGCCCTTCTGGGCCGCCCAGTGCAGCGCCGTCATGCCGTCAGCCTGCGTGGTGTTGACGTCGGCGCCGTCCTTCAACAGCGCGCGCACGACCTCACGGTTGCCGTTCATCGCCGCTTCGACGAATGCGGCGGCGCCCGTCGGCGCGGCGTGCGTCAGCTGCGTGAACGCGAGCGCGGCCACCGCGCAGATGGAGAGACCAGTCGTCAGCGATTTGCGCATCTCAACTCCTGAAGCCCTGAGCCCTATGCCCTGAGCTCTGTGTTCTTCCCTACGCCTTGGGCGCGGCGTCTGTCGAGGACGCCACGTTCGTGTTCAGATCGAGCAATCCCGTGCTGTCGCCGAAGCTCTGGAGATCGGTGCGGCCGAGCGCGTGCAGGCCGGTGAACATTGCGTTCGCCATCGGCGTGCCGTCCGGCGCCTTGATGTGGACGCCGCCGGTCAACTTGCCGCCGGCGTGGCCCGCGAGCACGAGCGGCACGCGTTTATGGTTGTGAATATTGGAGTCGCCCATCGGCGAGCCGTAGATGATGAGGCTGTTCTCCAGCAGGTTGCTGTCGCCTTCCGGCGTGTTCTTCAGCTTCTCCATCAGGTACGGGAGCATGCTGACGTGGTACCGGTTGATCTTGGCGAATTCCATGATCCGGTCTTCGCGTTCGCCGTGGTGCGACGCGTTGTGGAAGCCGGTCGTGACTCCGCTTTCAGGATACGACCGCCCGGATGCGTCGCGGCTCATCTTGAACGAAAACACGCGGGTGGTGTCCGACGCGAACGCGACCGCCATGAGGTCCATCAGGATATGCACGTGCTCTTCGAACGAGTCGGGCACGCCGATCGGCGCCTCGGGCAGCGCGCGCTGTTCGCCGCTGGCATTACGCGCTTCGACGCGCTGGATGCGGCGCTCGATCTCGCGGATGTTTTCGAAGTACTCGTTGAGCCGGACGCGATCGCTCGCGCCGAGGTCGCGGCGCAGTTGCGTCGCCTGGCTCGAAATCCAGTCGAGGATGCTGCGATCGGTCTTCAGATTGACCGTGCGCTCGGCAGCGGTCGCGCCGACGCCGAACAACTGGTCGAACACGACGCGCGGATCGCGGATCATCGGCAGCGGTTGCTTCGGGGACGCCCAGCTGATCGTGTCCGTGTAGATGCACGAGTAGCCGTAGGTGCAGCCGCCGGCCTGATCGACGTTCTCAATCGAGAGCTGCATCGAGGGAATCGGCGTATCCTGGCCGAATTGCTGCGCGTAAATCTGATCGAGTGACGTGCCGGCGTAGACGTCGTTGCCCTCGGTCTGTTTCGGGTGCGACTGGGTGAGGAACACCGCGCTCGATCGGAAGTGATCGCCGCCGATTTCCGGCAGCGTGAACGCCTCGGCGTTGTGGACGTCGGTATTGCTGACAATCGTCACGTAGTCGCGGAATGGAGCGAGCGGCTCCAGCGTCGGGCTCCACTCGAAGTCGCGCCCGACCTGGGCCGGCGCGAACAGGTTTTTCTGGACGCCGATCGCGGTGCTGCCGGCGTTGCCGTGCACCATCTCCATACACACCAGTCGCTGCTTCGACGCCGCGGCGCCGGCTGCGGTGTTCGCGAACACGGTGCGCGCGGGCACCATCGCGTCGAGCAAGGGCAGGGCGATGGTGACGCCCATGCCTTTCAGGACCGCGCGGCGGGAGACGTGCTTTTTCGAAATGAACATTGGCGTCCTCTATTGAGCGGTGGAAGACACGGCTTCGGCCGTGCTCATCTGGAATGCCGGACTGTTGACGATCCCCAGGACAAACGACGAAAAACGGTTGCCGTTCTGTGCGGCTTTTTTTGCGATCGCGCGAATCGACGGCTGGTCGTAGTACTCGATACGGCGGCCGATGCCGTACGACATCAGGTTGTTGCTGAAATTGCGGATCAGCGCGTCGGAGTGGCTGAGCAGCGCAACGCGCAGGTCGGCGAAGCCCGTCATCTTGGTGCCGTCATACAGCACGCCGTTCGAGTCGACATCGACGCCGTTGTCCTTGAAGCGCCACGCGCCGAGCACGTCGAAGTTCTCGAGCGCCAGGCCGAGCGGATCGATCACCTTGTGACACGACGTGCATGCCGGGTTCTTGCGGTGCTCTTCCATGCGCTCGCGCGTCGACAGCGATTTGCCCGTGGCGGTCGCACCCTTCGTGTCCTCGAGCGGCGGCACGTTGGGCGGCGGCGCCGGCGGCGGCGACCCGAGCAGCACTTCCATGATCCACTTGCCGCGCTGCACCGGCGACGTGCGGTCGGCGACCGCCGTCTGCATCAGCACGCTGCCCTGCCCGAGGATGCCGCGGCGTTCCGCCGGCAGGCTGACGCGACGGAAGTTCTCGCCGATGATGTTCGGTAGCCGGTAGACGCGCGCGATGCGCTCGTTGACAAACGTGTAGTCCGCGTTCAGCAGATCGAGCACGTTCCGGTCCTCGCGCACGATGCTGTCGAAGAAGAGCTCGGTCTCGCGTTTGTACGAGGTGGCCAGTTCGTTGTCGAAACCGGGAAACAGCAAGGCGTCCGGATGAATCTTCTCGACGTCCTGCAGGCGCAGCCACTGCGACGCGAATCGCGTCGACATCGTCTCGGCGCGCGAATCCGCGAGCATACGGCGGACCTGCTTCTCGAGCGTCACCGGCGTGTGGAGCGTGCCGGCGTTCGCCAGCTTCACCAACTCGGCGTCCGGCGCCGTGTTCCAGATGAAGAACGACAGACGCGACGCGAGATCCAGATCGCTGACGCGGTAGGTCTGCCCCGGCTTCGCCAGGGCGGGGGTGGTCTCGAAGCGGAACACGAATTTCGGGCTGGCGAGCAGCGCCTGCAGCGCGGCCTTGATACCGGCTTCGAAGTCGTGGCCTTTGCGCGCGTCGCCGTAGAACTCCATCAACGATTCGACATCCTCGCTGTTGGCGGTGCGGCGGTAGGCCTCGGTCGCCAAGGTCGACAGAATCCGGCGCGCGCAGGGAATCTCGTCGGCCTGCGCGGTCGGGCGGCAGACGAACACCTTGCGGCGGCTCGGCGTGTCGGAGACGCCCGTCACCTTGTAGGGCCCGGTGATGCTGAGGTCGCGCACGTGCGGGAGGATCGTGATGCCGACGTTGTCGCCGTATTCCGTGTCGGCCAGCGTGTAGTCGATTGGCGAGACGAGGTCGTCCACGACGCCGTCGAATTTCTGGATGAACGCGGCGGCGATGTGCTGCGGACCGGCCTTCACGTGCACACGCGGCGTGACGAGGTTCAGGCCGTTCTTGTCGGTCTCGCTGATCTTGTAGTCGATGTCGAGCAGCGCGACACGTTCGCCGTTGATCGAGAGATCGATCTGCTCGCTGCGACTCGACACACTGCCAAACAACTGTCCCGTCGGCGTGCCGTGCAGCATGATGCGGAACGAGTAGTCGCCGTCGGCCGGGAACGTGTGCGTGACCGCGATGCCGCCGCGTGTGCCCCACGGCGTGCCGTCGATGTGCTTCATCTGCGACTGCGTGCGCGGCACCTTGAACGTCGCTTCCGACGGGCTCGCGTTACGATCGCCGACGGCCAGGGTGGAGATCCGCCCCGCCGCGCGCAGATAGCCTTCCATCAGCGTGGGCGAGAACGTCTGCACGTCGGCAATGTTGTCGTAGCCGGCGCTCAGCGTGTCGGGCGGCAGGAAGGCGTTCACGTCGACGTCGAGATCGAGCAGGTCATGCACGGACCGCTCGTACTCCGCGCGGTTGAGCCGCTGAAATCCGCGGCGGCCCGGGTTGGGACGCAGCATCGCCACCGCGTCGATCTTGGTTTCGAGTCCGACCGCGAACTGCGTCAGCACGGCGCCTTCCGGGCGCCGCGCGCCAGGCGGCGGCATCATGCCCAGACGCAGCTTGTGGATAATTTTTTCAGCGATGTCGGCGTGCTGCTCCGCGTGCGTCGCGTCGAATCCGACGAGCGACAGGCCGCCGGCCTTGCCCTTCTCGCTATGGCAGCCCACGCAGTACTGCTTCGTGATCTCGGGCTGGGGTTCAGCGGGGGCCGCGGGTGTGTGCGCAACGGCCATCGCGGTCGTTTTCTTTGGCGCCGGATTCGTTTGAGCCGCGAGACTCAGACCAAGCGCGACGCACATCGCCGCCAGCATGGCCGTCTTCGCCGCCGTGAACTTTGTCATGCACGATCCCCGATACATAAACGTCGCGAAACGCCCTGATTCGAGACGGTAACCAGCGTGGAGTATACGGCCGATTATCGGTGGAAGTTGCTTGTTTGTTGCACTTTATCGTCGATGGATGTCTGAGTTTGTCTTTTGCGGAAGGGTTGGCGGTCAACGTGGCGCCGCTGACACTTTCTGGCGCGGTCCCGATGACAAATCCTGTCTACATCGATCGGTGCCTCCGGTAAACGAGGTGTAATCAGGCCAATTTTCTATGAATTCGCTCCACAGGCACATAACACGCGCGTTCATCGATCAGGGCGTCACCACGACGATCGCGCGGCACGAACCCCGACCGCCGCGCCGATAGCTGTGCGGCACGCTCGAGTCGAAATACAGCGAGTCGCCCCGGCCCAGCACGTGTTCCTCGTCGCCGATACGGACGCTCAGCGCCCCGAGCAGGAGATAGATGAACTCGCCCCCGATGTGCTGATGAAGCCGCTGCGCCAGCGGCGACGCCGTCAGGAACTCCGCGTAATACGCATGCAGACGCCGCTCGGCTGCCGAGTAGTCCAGCGACTCGAACCGGTACGCCGCCTCTTTCGCACCGGGCTTCTCGGGAAAACTTAGGCGCTCTTTTCGTCGCACGACGCCGACGACCGGTTTCTCTCGGGCGCCGGCAAAAAAGAAGTCGAGGCCGACGCTGAACACGAGCGCGATACGCAGCAACGTCGGCAGCGTCGGGAACAAGCGGCCGCGCTCGATTCTCGACAGCATCGCGGCCGACAACCCCGTGTGCCGGCCGAGCTCCACCAGACCCATCTTCTTCGTCAGTCGCAGCGCCCGGATCTTGGGGCCGATCGCGTAGGTCTTCAAGCCATGCTGCAGAGTCGGTGAGAGCACCGGTATGCCTCCGTTTGAGCCGCGTTCACATTTTCGCCGCTGATTTTTCGTGTCACGCACATCCGGACGGACACTTGGTGGATTTTACTGACACGATACTTTATTTGCTCCATAGTTAATACCATGTCTACTTTGCTCCTGACAGGAGCCACCGGCTATGTCGGCGGACGGCTGCTGCCCCGCCTCGAAGCGTCCGGCCACCATGTGCGGTGTCTCGCGCGCGATCCCGGCCGTCTTGCCGGACGAGCCGCGGCGTCCACGGAACTGGTGCGCGGCGACTGCCTGGACGCGGCCTCGCTCGACGCCGCACTCGCCGGGGTGGAGTCGGCCTACTACCTCGTCCACTCCATGACGACGCGGCGTGATTTCGCGGCCGCGGATCGCCGTGCCGCCGAGAACTTCGGCCGGGCGGCCGCGAAAGCCGGCGTGCGCCGCATCATCTATCTCGGCGGCCTCAGCGACGCCAGCGAGTCGCTCTCGCCCCACCTCCACAGCCGCAATGAGACGGGCGACATCCTGCGCGCGTCCGGCGTGCCGCTCGTGGAGTTCAAAGCCTCGATCGTGATCGGCGCCGGCAGCCTCTCGTTCGAGATGATCCGCGCGCTCGTGGAGCGGCTCCCGGTCATGATCTGCCCGCGCTGGATTCGGACGACGACCCAGCCGATTGCCATCGACGATCTGCTCTCGTATCTTCTCGCGGCCCTCGATCTGCCGCCGACTCAGAGTCAGGTGTTCGAGATTGGCGGCCGCGACGTCGTGTCGTACGGCGACTTGATGCGCGAGTACGCGCGCCAGCGCAGCCTGCGCCGCTGGCTGATTCCCGTGCCGCTTCTGACGCCGCGGCTCTCCGGCCTCTGGCTCGCGCTGGTGACGCCGACTCACGCGCGCGTCGGACGCGCGCTGGTGGAAGGACTGCGCAACTCGACGGCGGTCCGCTCCGACGCCGCGCGGCGGTTCCTCCCGGTTCACCCGCGGCCGCTCACCGAGGCCATCGCCGCCGCGATCGAGGACGAATCGCGCGTGGACCTGTTCCTCCAGACCGAGTGGCGGAACGCGGATACCTCGGCCGTCGCGCTCTTCGCGCATGTTCGGCGGATCGGCGGCGCCAACGGCTGGTACTTCGGCGACCTGCTCTGGCAGTGCCGCGGCTGGATCGATCGACTGCTCGGCGGCGTCGGGATGCGGCGCGGGCGTCCGTTTCCCGATCGCTGCAGCGTCGGCGACATCATCGACTGGTGGCGCGTCGAGGCGTACGAGCCGGACCGGCGGCTCCGCCTCGTGGCCGAAATGAAAGTGCCCGGACGCGCGTGGCTCGAGTTCGAAGTCGAACCGCTCGACGAAGGGCGGCGGGCGCGCATTCGGCAAACGGCAACATTCGACCCGCGAGGCTTGTTCGGGCGGTTCTACTGGTACACGTTGTTCCCGATCCACGTGCTGATGTTCCGGGGTATGCTCAACGCGATTGTCCGCCGCGCAGAGGCGGTCGACCACACCGAGCACCATGCGGTCTGACCGCATCGCGTCTCCTGCGTTCGTAATGCTGGCCCGGCTACTGACCAGCTCGGCGCTCCTCCTGGCGGGGCTGGAGTGGCGATTTTGAAAACGACGATGCCTTTCGACGCCGTACTGGTCGTCGCGTTTGGTGGACCAGAGGGGCTCGGCGACATCAGACCGTTTCTCGCAAACGTCCTGCGCGGACGCCGCGTCTCCGCGGAGCGCGTCGAGGCCGTGGCACAACATTACGAGCGCTTCGGCGGGGTCTCGCCGCTGACCGCGATCACGCGCCGGCAAGCTGACGGACTCAAGACCCGGCTCGCCGCGCGAGGTCTCGACGTGCCGGTGTATCTCGGGATGCGCAACTGGCATCCGCTGCTGCCCGACACGTTGCGTACGATGGCGAACGACGGCATCCGCCGCGCCGTCGGGTTTCTCTGCGCCGCGCACCGGTCGTATTCAAGCTGCACCCAGTACAAACAGAACGTCGCCGACGCGCGCGGCGACGTCATCGGCTCGGGGATGCGCGACGTCCAGGTCACCTACGTGGGCGACTGGCACAGGCACGACGGCTTCGTGAATGCGAACGCGCGCCACGTGCGCTCCGCGCTCGAGTCGTTGCCGTCGCCGGTCCAGTCCGCCGCGAGGCTCGTGTTTACGGCGCACAGCATCCCGGTCTCGATGACTGGCGCCTCGCGGTACCAGCAACAGCTGACCGAATCGGCTCGCCTGGTCGCGGAGCGCGCCGGCATGACCGACTGGGCGCTGGTGTTTCAGAGCCGGAGCGGCAGGCCCGAAGATCCGTGGCTCGGGCCGGACGTGTGCGAGTACCTGCGCGCGGAACACGCCACGGGCATGGCCTCAGCAGTCCTCTGTCCGATTGGCTTCATCTGCGATCACATCGAAGTGTTGTTCGACCTCGACGTGGAAGCGGCGGAGACGGCCCGCGCGATCGGGCTGCCGCTGGCGCGCGCCGCAACCGTCAATGATGACCCAGAGTTTCTCGATATGATGGCAGACGTCGTGACGTCCACATGGACGCGCTACGAGCGCGGCGTGCCGTTACCGCTGGCCCATCGCGGAATCTGAACGTGAGCCTACGGGAACAGCAGTGAGCGATCCCACCCACCGGAGCGCGCGCGCTGAAAGATCACGCGCTCGTGCAGCCTCGCGACGTCGCGTGTCCAGAATTCAATCGACTGCGGAATCACGCGGAAGCCGGTCCAGAACGACGGACGCGTCACCGTGGCGTCATCGAAGCGTCTACCCGCCTCGTCGATGCGCTGATCGAGTTGCGCGCGTGAGCTGAGCTCGGTACTTTGCGCCGACGCCCAGGCGCCAATCTGACTGTCGCGCGGACGCGTTGCAAAATACGCGTCGGCCTCGGCCTCGGTCACCTGCTCGACGCCTCCCTCGATGCGCACCTGCTTGTCCGGCGGCCAATAGAACGTGAGCGCCGCGAACGGATTCGCCGTCAGCGCCAGCGCCTTCCGGCTCCCAAGGTTGGTGTAGAACACGAAGCCGCGCGCGTCCACCCCCTTCAGCAGCACCGTGCGCCCCGACGGCCGGCCGTCGGCATCGACCGTGGACAGCACCATGGCGTCCGGCTCGGCACACCGTTCCCGGGCGCGTGCGTAGAGCTCTTGAAAGATCGCGATGGGTTCGTCGATGGGCATACTTCAGACTACCGCAATCAGTCCGCGGCTAGAGTTCAACGACGGCTCGTCCTGGACGCTCTCGATAGGCGTGACGACGTATTTCCAGAATCCGGCCTAGCTCCAGTACAGCACTCGTGTCCGTGTTTTATCGAAGGCGAGGAATCCGCCGAGGGTGACGCGCGCACGATCCCCCTCGATCGGCGCGATCCGATGGAGACAACGGCCCGACGCCAGCAGAAAGACGTCGCCCGCCTCCATGGTGAACCGCGCCGACGGATAACCCCGCTCCACCGCGTCGAGATCCCAGGAAAATCCGTTGGGCATCTTTGGCGGGTTGGGAGTGTCCGGAGTCACGGCGTACACACAGAGTTCGCCGCCGCTGGCCGGCTTGCGCATCGTCACCACCCAACTGACCAGCGTCCGCGTGTCGAGGTGCGGCGCGAGCTCGCTGTAGAGGGCGAGCGGATAGTGGTAGTCGTGGTGCAGCCCGATTTGCTTGCCATCGCGCAGGCGGCGGATGGTAAACGGCACATACTCGCGTCCGTCGTCTGCGCGCGCCGCCTCCACTGGGCGCCCGCCGGCGAATCTCGCAAGCATTCGCTCCACGGCGGCGCGCGGCTCGAAGCCTCCGGCGAACACGCCGTCTGTTTCCGCAGCATGACGGCTCGCGCTCTCGAGGTAATCCTGCAGCGATGCGCCACGGGGCGCCTGGTAGGTGGGCGTCGCCGGCGTATCGGTGCCCAGCAGCTGAATGTCTTCGACCGGCATCCGCTCGTTCGGACGCGCCCAGCCGGGATCGCGATCGTCACGGTCGAGAGATTCCCCGGCCGCAGCGAGCGGCGCCGCGTCAATCGCACCCCGGGCGATCGCCACGTCGAGTACGTCGTCGTACATCTCGGCGATCGCGTCGCCGCGCAGCGGGCCGGCGGGGACAACCTCGCACGATCGGATGGTCCTCGTCTGCATGTCGTTGGTCATGGTGCGTATTCTGCCACGCTCCGCGCGGTCATGTCATGACCCTGGGCTAGTCAGAATTGAGTCAGCGTATACTCGCCTGCGAGGAGCGCATTTATCCGAATGATCGATCCGAGCAGCATGGACACCACGCGATGAGACATGCGTTCGCACTCATCGCCGGGGTCGCAGGAGCCATCATCGCGTCGAAAATCCTGCTCGAAAACGTGCTGGGCATTCAGCTCGAACCGCTTATTTCGGCGTGGGTGACGCACGCGGGCGCAGGCACCGCGGCCACCGTCATCGGACTGCTCGCGGCTGATCTATTTCTTCCGATCCCCTCAAGCCTGATCATGGTCCTGAGCGGCGCCGCGTTCGGCGTCGTGTGGGGCTCGATCCTGTCGCTGGTGGGCTCGGTCGGCGGCGAGTGGCTCGGCTTCGAGCTGGTGCGGCGCTACGGCCGTTCCGCGTCGGCGCGGTTCGTGGACGACGACGAGTTCGAGCGTCTGTCCCGCGTCTTCGACCGTCATGGGGCCGCGGCGGTCGTCGTCACCCGCGCTCTCCCCGTCGTGATGGAAACCTTGAGTGTCGTCGCGGGCCTGTCGGCGATGACGCGCCGAACCTTCCTCGTCGCGTCCTTGCTGGGCACCCTTCCCGTCGTTGTCGTCTACGCCTACGCCGGCGCTGTCTCGAAGGCGACCGGTAGCCTGGTGCCCGCGATCGTCATGCTGATTGCCGTCGCAGGGTTCGGCTGGGTCATCTACCGCGCCCGCCTTGCCGACGCCCCTGCGCAGCGCCGATAGCCGGGGCGATTCAGAAGCCGACGACGTGGTGCGCGTAGGCTCGATCGATGGACGCCACGATCGCTGCGAATTCGGCGATGACCGGCCGGACGGTCGGCGATTCGACGACGGCGCGATGTTTCTGGGCAATCTGCGAGAGACCCGACGCGACATATTTGCTCTCGCCCTCGTAGAGGTGGGCGGCGTGCTGCAAGCCGGCGGGCGTTCGCGCGAAACCGCCGCTCAGACTCGCGAGCACCGGCGCGCGGTCGAAGTCGAACGCGGCGAACCCGTGGAGATCATCGAGCAGCGCGGCCAGCGGATCATCGTCGCGCAGGCTGGCCCGCGTCTGCGTGAACCGGCGATCGGCATCGGCCCGAAGCCGGTTCGCCTCGTCGACGAGGGTGAGCCCGGCGACGCGGTAGTCGGGAATCAGCGGCCAATGCCGAAGAAACAGTTCGTTGTGAAAGTCATAGGTGTAGTTGCGATCGAGAATGTGATAACCCGCGAGCAACTTATCGAACGTCCGCGCATACGCCGTCAGCGCATCGCGAACCGGGTCGCCCGCCGCGGGCGAGATGACCGGCGGCGGTGGTACGGGCACGCGATCGAGGCGGTAGACGGCCTCCTTCTGCGCCGGATCCATTAGGAAGCTCGGGCTCCCCTGGTATGCCCCGGACGCGTTCTTATAGGCGAGGTAGGCGCCGAGCGAGATCGCAAAGCCGCCCACCAGCACCGCGAGCGCGAAACGCTCGCTCCGTGTGCGCCTGACGGTCAGGTCGGGACGTGCGGCGGCCGGCCGCAGACCGTAGATCACCGTGCCGAGGATCATCACCACGAGGGTGAGGATCATCAACTGGCCCAGGTACAAGTACGCGAGCCATATTTCTGCGGCCATCAGCGCGGCGGCGAGCCGCGACGCCGGGCCGCGATTCAGCTCTCGGCCGCGGCGCGCGGCGACGGCTCGGACGCCAATCACGATGACGGCGACCGGCGTCGCAAAAATGGCCGCCAGCAGGACGTCGCAGATCGCGCGCATCGGATTGATCGACAGGTTATCGATGATCTGATCGCCCTGCGTGATGAGCGGATACAGCAGCCACGGAAACACCAGCGGCAACGAGACGTAGAGCCGGCGCCGTGCGAACAGGTACAGGCCCGCGATCAGGATGAACCCCAGGCCGACCACGCTGAGGTACTCGCCCTGATCGATCAGGTAATGCGCCTTGAGGTTCGTTTCGGCCACGGCGAGCACGAGGATCGTGAGCGCAAGGCCGCCCGTGATCACGACCAGCCACGCCGGCGGCCGTACAGCGGGTGGCGGCGACGACATCCCGACGGCGGCCGTGCTCACGGTTTGGCACCCAGAATCAGCGTGTGCGGATTCGGCTTCGGCAGTTCGCGAGTCTGGACGTCGGTGAAGCCGACCTCGCCCATCCAGCGCACCATTTCGGTGCGCGCGTGCGCGGAGCCGTCGGCGCTCGTCAGCATCATGTTGAGCGCAAAATACACGGCGAACGGCGGCGTCCGCTTGGCGTCGTCGTCGAAGAACACGTCGCTGACGATGGCGAGACCGCCGGTGTCGAGCGCGGCGAACGCCTTGCGGAGCAGCAGTTGGCAGTTTGCCGGCGTCTCACGGTGCATCATGCCGGACAACAGCGCGAGATCGTAGCCGCCGCCGAAGTCCGACGTCAGGTAGTCGCCGGGCATCAACGTAATCCGATCGGCGTGACCGCTGGCCGCAATCAGCTCGCGCGTGACGTCGAGCACACCAGGGACGTCGAGCACCGTCGACGTCAGCCCGGGCGTCTGATCGATGATCGCCGCCGAGTAGGTGCCTGGACCGCCGCCGATGTCGAGCAGCCGGCGCCGGCGCGAGAGATCCACAAGGTGCGGCAGCACCGAGCCTATCCCCCGCGCTCGCTCGTGCATCGCCATGACGAAGGCGCGCGTTTTCTCCTTATCGTCGCCGAGAATCGTGTCTGGCGCCATCGGCGGATTCCCAGAGCGGACTAACGTCGCGAGCTCCGCCCACGCAGGATAGAGATCTTCCGCGTACTTGAACCCATTCGCGCTGTACGCGAGTCCGCCGCGGACCAGGAAGGCATCGGTCACCGCGGTATTCGCGTAGGTCGCGCCGTCGGACGCGAGCAGCCCTTCGGTCACGCAGGCTTCGAGCAGCAACCGCGTCGGCTCCAATTGCGAGCCGCAGCGGGCCGCCACCGCCTCGGCACTCGTGGCGCCGCCGGCTACCGCGGTGAAGACGTCGAGATCGGCGGCCGCGAACAGCACGGCCGATGAGCGATACGCGAGCGCAAGCTGCATGAGCAGAGCGGGGCTCGGAAGGCGAGGAGCCTCAGACATTTTTTGTTCTCCGGTGGATTCAGTCTCGGGGCCAATCAGAAGGCGAGCCTCGCCGTCAACTGCACCTGCCGCGGCGCCTTTGCGGAAAAAATGCGACCGAATGTCGTCGGCTCGTCGGCGAAGTGCTCGGGTAGATCGAAATTGGTCCGGTCGAACAGGTTGAACACCTGTAATCCGACGATGAGCGCGCTGCGGCCGCCGGTCTCGATGCGCTTCGACACCGCGAGATCAAAAGACGCGTAGCCGGGTCCGCGCACGCTGTTCCGCCCCGCAGCGCCAAACGTGTACGGCGCCGGGATCGCGAACGCCTTGGTGTTGAACCAGGCGTCGGCGGTCGGATTCGACAGCGCGGGATCGCCGGTCAGGTTGGGCCGATCCGACCCCGCCGTGCTGCCGCCGGTGTTCCCGGTGTTGCTGTTGTCGAACCGCAGCACCGGCGTAAACGGCTGTCCGCTGCGCACGACCGTGATTCCCTGAATCTGCATCCCGCGCGTCCAGCGGTTGCCCCGCGGCAGATCGACGATGTAGGAGAGAGCCAGGCGATGGCGGACGTCGAAGCTGGAGGGCGCCCACTCGGCGTCGAGGTTCCGGCTGTTCTGCGGGTAGTTGGGATCCGCCGGCGTCCCCAGGAACGCCGACGCATCGTCCATCGATTTCGACAGCGTGTACACCGCTCTGACCGAAAGCCCGTGCGACATCGCGCGATCGAATGTCGCCTGCAGCGAATCGAAGCGCGAACGCCCTTCGCTTTCGACCAGGAAGACGTCGGAGAACCCTTGATACGGACGGCGCGCGTCCACGGCGCCGGGTCCCGGGAGCGGCTGGTTCAGATCGCGCGGCCGCGTCAGGTGCGATCCCTTCGAGCCGGCGTACGCGACCGTCACGACGCCGAGTGACGGCAGGTCGCGTTCGATCGCCACGTTCCAGTGCTGAAGATATCCGTCGACGAGGTCCGGGCTCAGCACGCTGAGCGTCGCCGGCGGCGCGAAGCCGGCCGAGAGCAGAAACGGATTCGCCAGCGACAGCAGCCCCTGCGCGCTCGGCACGAACACGCGCAGGTTGAACTGCGGCGGGTTGAAGTACTGCGCCGTGTTCACCGTCAGCGTGCTCGAATCGTAGAACAGCCCGTAGCCGCCGCGGACGGCCATGTGATCGGCCGCGCTCCAGCTGAAGCCCACGCGGGGCGCGAGGTTGTTGCGATCCGGGGTCAATCCAGAGCGCGACACGCCGTTGGTGCCGACTTGAACGATCTTCTGGGTCGCAAAGTTCAGCGTCGACATGCCGTCGTTCATGTCGATCGGCGGCGCCGCGTATTCGTAACGCAGGCCGAGGTTGATCGACAGATTGGCGCGCGCGCGCCAATCGTCCTGGAGGTAGGCGGAGATCGCGTGGCTGCGCATCGCGATCGGGTTGTTGGCCTGCGACTGAATGCCGAAGGTGGGAAGGCCGAGCAGCAAGTCGCCGAGGCCGCTGCCGGTGAACGCGCCGGTGAACGACAACTGGCCGCGCGAGAAGAGATCGACCTTGCTGTTCAACCGGATGTAGCGGAACTCACCGCCAAGCTTGAGCAGATGATCGCCGACAGCAGCGGACAGATCGTCGGCAAGCTGATAGGTGGCGGAGTCGCGCAGGATCGGCAGGCTGAAGGCGTCGCCGACTTTGGAGTAGCCGGCGACGTTGACCACCGGATAGCCGAACGACTCGGGGGTCACATTCAGCCAGGTAACGCCCCAGGCGGCGCCGACGTCGGTGCCATGGTTCTCGGTCAGGAGGTCCCGCGAGAAGCCGTTCGCACCGGCGCGCAGCGAGTTGACGGCGCGGGTCGCGAAGATGTGCTGGTGCTGCGCCGTGGCGTTCCAGGTGCGATCACCGACCAGCGCACCGAAACCGTCGGTGACGCCGGTGCCCGCGGTGTACGGTTCGAAAAGATCGGTTCGCCCGGCGCTGTACCGGGCCATCAGGCTGTCGGATCCCGACAGACGGTGGTCGACGCGCACCGTGCCCTGGGTGTCGTCGTCTCGCTGTCGCGGCTGGCCGAGGTAGTTGGCGCCGGCGGTCGAACGATTCGCCGCGGGAAAGAGCGCCAGCACCTGGCGCACGAGCGGTGAAATGCGATCGGACGGAATCACATTGCCCGGGAACGCGCGGCCCGTGAACGGATCGCTCACCGTCTGCCCGAGCCCCGACAGGTTGCCGAGCCGCTCGACGGCGCCGGGCACGGCGGCCAGACGGCTCAGCCCCTCGCGCTCGCGCAGATGATCGATGGTGCCGAAGAAGAAGGTTTTGTCGGCGACGAGCGGACCACCCGCCCCGCCACCGAACTGGTTCCGGCTGAACGGCTGCTTGGTGTCGCCTTCGAAATAGTTCCTGGCGTCGAGGGAGCGGTCTCGGAAATATTCGTAGCCGAACCCTTCGAACCGGTTCGAGCCGCGGCGCGTGACCACGTTGACCTGGCCGCCGGCGTTGCGGCCGTATTCCGCGCTGTAGCTGTTGGTTTCGACCTTGAACTCCTGCACAGCGTCCACCGATGGCTGCACGACGTAGCGGTTCACGTAGGCGTCGTTGTTGTCGACGCCGTCGAGCAGGAAGTTGTTGAACGCCTCCCGGGCGCCGTTGACGTGCATGGCGAAGGCCCCGCGCGACGACAGCTCCGAGTGATCGACCGGTCCCTGCACACCGGCGGTCAGCAGCGAGAGCTGCAGAAAGTCCCGGCGGTTGATCGGCAGGCTGTCGATCCGCTCGCGATCGAGCACCGTGCCGAGTCCGCCCGAGGTGGTCTGCAGTCGTTGCACGGCGCCGACGACGTCGACCGTCTGAGCGGCGGCGGACAGCGGGAGCCTGAAGTCGATACGCACGCTCGTCGCGACCGCGATCGCGACCTGACCGCGAACGGCCGGGCGGAATCCCGGCGCCGACACCGCCACGTCGTATGAGGCCGGCGGCATGTCGAGGAACCGGTACAACCCGGACGTGTCGGTGGCGGCTGTGCGGGCGACGCCGTGCTGCGCGTCCGCGGCGCGCACTTCCGCTTGAGCAATCGGCTGGCCCGACGCGTCGGTCACCGAACCGACCAGCGTGCCAGTCGCGACCTGAGCGGACGCGCTGGCCGCCGCGCTCAGCAGAAGTCCCGCCACGTACAACCATCGACGCGTTCCTGATTTCACCAACGCCATCCGCCAGCGCGCCATGTGTTCGATCAAAATTCGTATCCCAGCACGACAAACAGTTTCAGACGTGGGGCATCGTGATTGAGGCCCAGCAGCGGCGCGAAATCCAGGTGCATCTGCGGCAGCGGGCGGAACTGCAGGCTCGGACCGGCCAGAAAAGCGGTGGTGAGCGGTCCCCGGATGCCGAGCTCGTCGCGCGAGTTGACGAGCGCCAACTGCGTTTCGACGCCGACGCCGACCTTCGTGTCGCGCGCGGTGTAGCTGAGCCCCGTGGTCCACTCGTGCGAGTTCTCCTGCGCGCCGCTGATCTCGTGCTCGAACACGAAGTTGCTTCCCCAGTGCCAGCGCGATGCCAGCTGGCCTCCGAGCAGCAGCTTCGCTTCGACGGCGTCCGGGCCGCCGCTCTTCTGCGTCCACTCCAGGTAGACCGTTGGATTGCCCGGAATCTTGTTCCAGTCGGCGAAGGCGTAGCGGACTTCGACTTTCTGCTCGTCGATCGCGAACGTTCCTTCAGGGCCCGTCTTGTGACCGACAGCGTAGAGATCGAGCTGCAGGCGGCCGGGCAGGCCGAATTCCACCTCGTACATGCTGGTGACTTGCGTCGGGCCGTCTTTCGCGACTTCCGGTTTCAGCCAGTACTCGAACTCCACCATCCCTTTTGGGATCACGTACACGCGCGTTTCGCCGAAACGCCGATGCGCGGTCCAGCGCGGCTGCCCGTAGTCACCGATGCGATCTTCTTCCGCGATCGGCGCCTTGCCGAAGACGTCAACCGGCGGCATCTCCCACGTGTGGTGTGAATCCGGTTTCTGCTCAGGCTCTGACGGCGGCTTCTGCGCGTCGGCGGGGTTTACGATCTGACCGGCCACAGGCGCTGCCAGGTTGAACAGCGCGCCGACTGTGAACACCGCGACGGTGAACGCACGCGCGCTGTAAAGCTTCGGGCGGTGATACACGAATCCAACTCCCAACGCACAGCTCGAACGGTCCCGAGAGCGCATCGTCTCTGTCTGGAATTTTGCGCGCGTGAAATACTTGCGCAGTCGAAAGACTTTATCCGCGCCGATTCGTACGCGTCAAGAAATTTTCGCGATATTTCCGGTGTCGAACGCGTAAACAGCGATGGTCAGATTCTAATCACGACTTGCGAGATCGTCTTTCGCCGCACGAATGAGCGAGACGTTACGTTCGTAGGACAAGCCGGCTGGTCCGGCCAGTGGCGGTGGATATCGATGATTCTGATAGACGGGATAGGCATCGGTCCGCAGATGCGCGAGCATGTGGTGACCGGAGCGCGAAGCGCGCTCGTGCCGGAGCGCGGAGATGTCGATAGGCGCCACGACAATCCGCTCGCCGGGACCGGGCGATGCCTCCGCGAGCATGCGGCCGTCGAAGTCCACGACCTGTGATCCGCCCGGCCACGAGTACGGCGGATAGCGTCGCAGGCTCGCGCCCTGATTGGCCGCGACGACGAACGCCATGTTCTCGATGGCGCGCGCGCGATTGATGACGGTCCACCAGTTCATCGGCTCGGTGGCGCCCCACGGATCCATGTAGGCCGACACGCGGACGAGTACTTCTGCGCCGTTCGCGGCGAGCTGTCGCATCGCTTCAGGAAACAGCCAGTCGTAACAGATCGCACAGCCGATCCGCCCAATGGGCGTGTCGGCGACGGGGAACAGCGGCTCGTCGTACCCAGGCAAATCGTGAGGACTGCTGTGGACTTCGTAGGGAATCCACGTGTTCACCTTGCGGTATTTCGTAAGGATGCCTTCCGGACCGATCAGGCACGTCGCGTTGAACACGACATCGGGCCATTTGGGGTCCTGCTCGAGCATCGATCCGCTCTGGATATACACCTGATGCTCGCGCGCTTTTTCAACGAGCCGCTCGGTGTGTTCGTTGGGGATAGGCACCGCCAGCTTGGCCAGCAACTCCGGCACCGTCTCGAAGACAGGCGCCGCGTGCGCGAACTCCGGAAACACCACGAGCCGAACCGGCAGAAACGGCGCAGCGCCGGCCACGGCGGCATCGACCATCTGCAGCATACGATCGGTGTTGGCGCGCATCTGCCCGCGGTCGATCGGGTTCGGCAAGTCGGTTTGACACACGGCGGCGGCGTAACGAATGTGCATGCTATTCCTTCGAGACGGCGCGCGTGTTGTAGCGCGAGCGATAACGTTCGTACGCCGGCGCGTCAGGGTAGTGCTCGGGCGCGGCGTAGGGATAGCGCGACATGCCGTGAAACGGCAGCGGCTCGACCCGATCCGGGCTCGCCGAATTGATGTCCATCTCTTTGCTGAAACCGTCGGCCACGAGCAAGAACGTCTGCGTCCACCCCGCCGGCACGGTGCGAGCCGAAGCCGCGTCGAAGCTCAACACGATCTCGTCGCCCGGTTTGGCCACCACGAACATGTCGTCGGCGCGGGTCAGAAGCGGCAGCACGTCGCCTTCGCGCGTGTAGCGCCCGACCATGGTTTTCCACGGCGACTCGGTCGTGACCTGGCGGTAGTCGTACGTCGGCGGCTCGTGGCCGTCCGGGCGCTGCTCTATCGAAAACCCCCGCGTGTGCAGGTCGGCGCGGCGCGGATCGAGACGGGTCAGGCGCGTCGCTCCGCCAGACACGGACTCGCCCGCCAGAATCTGATCCCAGTAGATCCGCATGTTTGTGACGATGCGAACTTCGTGCTCGCCATCGCGCATGACGCGACCGGCCTCTACCACCATCGTCTGCGGCCGGCCCACCGGAATGCCAATGTCGTCGATCGCCCGGCGCCAGGAGCCGTCCGCTTGCCGAACGTCGAGCGACGGCGCCCGCAGCGACCATCCGGCCTGGTGTCCGGCGACGTTGTCACTGGAAAACGCGTAGTCGGTCCATGCCGTCAGCAGAAGGAGAGTCGAGCGATCGGCGCGGCCGAGATCGATCGTCAGCGCGTGATCGGCGGCGTACCCGCGTATCGGCTTCAACGCGAAGCCGTCGGGATAGCGCCGGTCCACGCGCGCGATCCGATCGGTCACGTCACGGCCGGCGTCCTCGACAACCCGGACGGGTACGCGCTGATCCGCCACGGAGAACAGCCGATAGGGCTTCGGCGGATCCGTCATCCCCTCGTTCGGGAACACGTCGACGTTGGCCGGATGCGCGATCGCCCACAGCTGGAGGCGATCCACGAACACTGTTTCCTCCAACTCGTTGGTGACGCGAATTTCGTAGCGCCCGTCTTTCGGACGCAGCTGATCGCCGCGAATGCGCACGTATTCCACCGGGTTCGGCGTGTTGAGCGCACCCGGTCCTTCCCAGTAGCCCATCTCGCCGCCGCCCATGAAGTCGGTCACGAACGTGAACCGCTCGCCGTCCCAGGTATACAGAAACGGACACGACGACGGTTTGCGATCAAGTTCTTCAACGGTCACCACCTGCGGCAGCGCCACCAGCGGACCGCTCATCGCGGCCTCGGGCGTCGTGGCCGACTCGGCTTGCAGAATGCCGGACGGCCACAGGACACGGACGACGTCGGCCCCATCGCGGCCACCGAGGCCGAACACCACGTCCGCCGGCGCGACGGCAGGCGTCGCCGCCGACGTTTCGAGACGCTGGGTCAGACTCCCGGCGCGAAGGCTGATTTTCGATCCCGCACCGGATCGATTACTGACGCGACCCTTCAGATGCACGCGAACGAACGCGTGGTGCGGATCCCCGCTGTTGCGCCACACCGCAAGCGACCCATCTGCGCGGCCGACCACCAGGTCCGTCGCGCCGTCGCCGTCAACGTCACCGGCCGCCACCGCGCGCGGTGAAGACGGACCCGCGGGCGCGCCTGCCGATGTCACCGCGGCGGCGGTGACGTCGCTCCACGCCCGGCCCATGTTGCGAAGCACGTGAGGGCCCGTGTCGCGCCACACGACAAGATCGAGCAGGCCGTCGTTGTCGTAGTCGATCACCTGCGCCGCGGCCGCACCCCGGGGCGTGTCGGTCGCCGCCGAGACGTTGAATCGTCCGCGTCCGTCGCTCAGCGCCAGCAAGGCTGGGCCGTTCGATCGACCGAAGACGAGATCGGGGAAATCGTCCTTGTTCAGGTCCGCAGCCGCCACGCTCGTGAACGCGCCCGCGTCTGCCGTCACCGCGGACAGACCCACATCGGCGGCGACGTCGCGGAACGTACCGTCGCGCAGGTTCTTGAAGAGACGCGGCGCGGCATCGCGATACACGACGAGGAGATCCATATCGCGCCGGTTGTCGAAGTCCGTCGGCACGATCGCGATGGCATGCCCGGTCACCGCCAGGCCGGCCTGAGCGGTGATGTCAGTGAACGTGCCGTCCCCGTTGTTGCGTTCGAGTCGCAGCGGAGCGGGCGCGAAGTCCTTGGGAAACACCGCGGACCGGCCGGACATCGCTGTCGCCGCAACATCGGCCAGTCCGGCGATGACGATATCGAGATCGCCGTCGTGGTCGACATCGACGAGCGCGACCGCGCCCGGCAGGAACGGGTACGGCGCGAAGCCCGAGCGGGCCGTGACGTCCGTGAAATGAGCGCCGCCGTCGTTGTGGTACAGACGATTGCCGCCGGCGGCCAGCACGAACAGATCCGGTTTCCCGTCGTTGTCGACATCGCCGACCACGCATCCGATTGTTACAACTCCGTCGGCGACCGACGCTGCGAGACCCGCGCTCGCGGTCACGTCGGTGAAGCCTCCGCGGCCGTCGTTCGTGTACAGCCGGACTCCGGCGGGTGACGCAACGAACAGGTCGAGGTCGCCGTCACCGTCGACATCGGCCAGCGCAATGCCGCCGCCAAGGCCGGCGGCCAGCGACCGCGCGTTGCCTTGCGCGAGTTCTGCGGCGGAAAAGGTACGGCCGAAGGGCGAGGGTCCACCTGACACGCCCGTCGCGCCGGCGGCGGCGATCGCCGACATCGACAAGCGCGCGGCCGGCGCGGACGTGTCGAGCACGTCGGGCTCGGCTCCGGTCGAAGCGATCGCCTCGGCATAGCGGCCTTGCTCCATGTACGTATTCGACAAGACGACGCCGTACCCGGTGGCGCGCAACGCCTGCGAACGCTCCATCAGTTCCAGACCTTCGACGCGCTGGCCCGCCCGGGTCAGCGCGAGGCCGAGGTTATAGGTGGCGGTGACATTAAACGGCTCATCGGCCACCGCCGGCCGAAGGACCGCAATCGCCTCAGCGTATTTCCGGTCCTGCAGATAGATCTGCCCGATGTTGACCGCCGCTCCGACATCGCGCGAATCGAGCTGACGGACCCGCTCGAAGAACGCAATCGCCTCGTCGTCGCGGTTCTCGGCGCGAGCGATCAGGCCGAGGATGTACTGCGGTTGCGGCGCGTCGGGAAGCTGCCGCACGGCGATGGCCGCTTCGCGTGAAGCTCCGACGAGATCTGGCGCGTAGAACAGCGCGATGCCGAGATTGACCTGGGCGAGAGCGAGGCCCGGCGCGAGACGCAACGATTCATGGAAGGCGCGCGCGGCGGCCGCATAGCTGAACTGCTCGAGAAGCGAGACGCCCTGATTGTTGGCGCGGTACGCGCGTTCGCGATTGGACGCTGGCAGCTGGCCCTGCCCGCCGAGCGTGTTCGACAGCCACGCGAGCGTGAGCACGACACGCGCGAGGCGGCCTCGCATCAGCGCTGGCTGCGAGCGAACGGAATGGAGCGGACGATGCCGGACCCTTCCTTGATCACCACGGTCTGATTGGCGGCCACGCGTCCAATCGTATCTGTTTTTCCGCCGGGCCACCGGACGCGGACCGCGGTGGCGGCCGTCGCCGCGCCGATGCCGAAGGTCAGCGGCAGTTCGCTCTGCGACGCGTAGCTCGATCCGGTCTTGACGATCTGCCACGGCTTCGCGCCGGCGGCGAGCGTCAGTTCCACTCGCGCGCCGATGCCGTCGCGATTCGCGGTGCTGCCGACGAGTTGCACGCGAATGGCGTTGTTGGCATTGCCGCCATCGTTGCGGAACAGACGGGCGGGCCCGTTGTTCACCGTCACGACGATGTCGGGATCGCCGTCGTTGTCGTAGTCGATGTAAGCCGCGCCTCTGCCGACCAACGGCTGCCTGAACGCCGGTGACTGCGGCGCCGCTTCCTCGAAGCGGTTTTTCCCGAGGTTGTGGAACAGGTGCGGGAGCTGCGCATAGTGGACGCGCGTCTGCACACGCTCGATGTCGTCCGCGACGTGGCCGTTGGCGGAAAAAATGTCCGGCCGGCCATCGAGGTCGTAGTCGATGAAAAAGCAGCCGAAGGTCAGGGTCAGGAGCGTCGCGCGGCCGATCGACGACCTCGGCGCCTCGTCGATGAACAGGCCGTTGCCTTCGTTGTGGTAGAGCGACATCATCTCGTTCGAGAAGTTGCCGATGACGAGACTGGGGCGGCCCGATCCGTCGTAATCAGCCGCGTCAACGCCCATGCCGGCGCGCGCCACACCCGATTCGCTGAACGCTAACCCGGCGCCCACAGCCATGTCGGTGAACATGCCGTTCCCGTTGTTGCGGTACAGGCGGTTCGGCTGCGTGTCGTTCGACACGAACAGGTCCATCCAGCCGTCGCCGTCAACATCCAGCATCGCGACCCCGAGGCCTTTCGACGTGCCGTCGAGCAGCCCGGCCCGTTTCGTCACGTCCTCGAACGTGCCGTTCCCCCGGTTGTGGAACAGCGTGGGGCTTTGCCCTTTGTACGATTCAGGCGTGCAGTACGACTTCGCTTTCCCGTCGAGCGTGCAGAAGAGATCCTTCTCGATCGACCAATCGACGTAATGCGCCACGAACAGATCGAGTTTCCCGTCGTTGTCGTAGTCGAACCACAGCGCGCCCGTGGAAAACCCGCTATCGCCGACGCCGGCCGCCTTGGTGACATCGGTGAACTTGCCGCCGCCCATGTTGCGAAACAACCGGTTGCCGCCCAGCGCCGTGACGTACACGTCAACGCGGCCGTCGTTGTCGAAGTCCGCCGCGGTCCCGCCGATGCCATACAACTCCACATCGAGGCCGGACCCGCGGGTCACATCCACGAACGTGCCATCGTGTGTGTTGCGGTACAGGGCGGGCGTCGACTTCGGGCCGCCGCGCCCGGGCCAGCCGGTCGAGTTGATGAAGAGCAGATCCTGCCAGCCGTCGCCGTCCGCGTCGAGCACGACGACGCCGGATCCCAGTGTCTCGGGGAGATATTTTTTACCGAACGCGCCGCTCGTGTGGGTGAACCTGATCCCGGCGGCGGTCGTGACGTCGGTGAACGTCACCGGCGGCGCAGCTGTCAGTACGACGGCGCTCAGCGCCGCCACGACACACAGCAGAAGAGGACGACGCAGCCTCATGGCTGCGTGCGCACCGGCGCGGGTTGCGGCGGCGCATGCCGGTGTTCGTGAATCTGCTGCCGCTCGTTGTTGTCGTCGGGTGACTTCAGACGATACGGACCGGTGATCGTCTGCGCCGACTCGTCGGCCTTGAAGCGCGTATACAGCGCCTGCTCACGCGCGGCGAGTTCCGGATGCCCCACGCCCTGATAGCACAACATCAGGTTGTAATGCGCCTGCAGGTCTTCCGGGTCGACGAGCAGGACGCGCGTGAATGTGGCGATGGCTTCATCGAACCGCCGTTGAAGAAACTGGATCCGGCCGATCTGCTCCAGCACCACGCGGTCGCGCGGGTAGAGCGCGGACGCCTGCCTGAGGTGATCGAGCGCCTCATCGTAGCGCCCCAGCGACTTCAGCGCCGACCCGAGGAAAAAATGCGTTTTTGCGAGACGCGGATCGATGATCAGCGCCTGATCGAGCATCGGGATGGCCGCCGCGAGATTCCCCTCCTGAAGCTGCGCGCGCGCGACATTGACGGGTCCGTCGGCGTAGCCGGGATCCATCTGCGTCACCTTCAGGAACGCCGCTTCGGCGCCTTTCAGGTCGCCCTGCAACAGCAAACCGATGCCGTAGTCGTTCCAGCGCTCGCGAACGGACCGGTCCATGAAAGGCGGCGTCGGCGGCAGCGGCGCGTTCCTGTCGATCACTTGCAGCGACGCCTTCGCATCGGCCATCACCGTGATCGGAATATCGGGAATCGCTTTCAGAGCCCCGGACACTTTCGCCACATCGCCTGAAAACACCCACCGCCCATCGTCGTACGCCTTGGTGACGTCGGGTGTGGGCTGTTGCGGATCGCGGACGCCAGCGTACGCCCACTGCGTGTTCCACCAGGCGAACTTGCGGTAGTTCACCTTGGCACGCAGGAAGATGCGATCGCCAGCGTCCGGCGGCACCTGCAGCCGGTAGTGAATCGTGTCGGCGGCGCCCGGCGCCACCAGGCGAACGTACGCCACCGAGCGCGTCATCCAGGCGTTGCGCTTGTTGATCGGGTTGCCGTGCTCGTCGAGCTGCAGGCTGCGATAGAAATGCGCGCCGGGGTCGACCGGCCCGCGCCCCTCGTCGGCGACGCCGCCGCTGTGCAGGAGCACGCGTCCGCGCTCGTCGATCGCCTCGAACTCGACCCACACGTCGAAGGCGTCGACCGTACCGCCCGGGAAAAAATGCCCCACCTTCCGGGTGCGGACAACGACCTCGACGCGCACGGACTCGCCGCGCTTGACGCTGACCGCCACCTTGTCGAGCGGCCCGAGGACCTCCGCAGGTGGTGACAGCGATGCGGTCGTGGCGCCGAACTGAGCCGACTCCTCACCGACGGCGAACGTGCTCGACAGACGCGGCTCCGTCGCGCGGACGCCGGCCTCGTCGTGCCGCTCGCTTTCGGAGGCGCGCGAGATGCCGAAGACGTCGACCGAGATCTGGCCGTCGCGCAGGAAATCCTGCACGGCCTTCATCTGGACGTCGTCGTGGTTCACGAACGGCAGCGCCGTGTTGGCGCCCGGGAAGCGATGCGACCGGATCATGCCCTTCTTCGCGGCCGGATCGGTGGAGGGCACCAGCGGCATGTGGCAGTCGGCGCAGCGCTGCGGCTTCGCCGGGTAATAGAACGAACGAGCGCCCTGTCCGGAGACGCCGGACGCCTGCCAGTTGTCGTAGTCGTTGAAACCGCGGAACCAACGGTATCCGTTGACCGGCGCGTCGAGATGCACCTTGTGACACGAGGAGCAGAACTCCGCCGTCTGTTCGCGATGGAACGGCTTCATGAACGTGTCGCGGTGCGGCGCCGGCGCCAGCGTCAGCAGCGTGTCGTGCGCGCGCTGCAACAGCGGGTTCTCGCTCGCCGCCAGATCGTGGAGCGGCGGGTACTCCACGGTGAAGTCGGCCTGCCCCATCGAGCTGCCGACGTGAACGATCGAGTGGCAGGAGGTGCAGGCCAGCCCCGCTTGCGCTTCGGGCGTGTCGATCTGCTGCGTGATCGGCGTGTCGAAACGACCGTTGAAGAGGACGGCGTGGTCGTGGCACCCCGCGCACCATTTCGACGGCTGGGCGCCGGTGACGTCCTGCATGTACTCGATCGACTTTCGGTACCACTGGTTGTTGAACGAGGACATGTGGTGCATCGAGCTGCTCCACTGCTCGTACACCTCCTTATGGCAGCGGCCGCACGACGCGCTGGTCATGAAGAAATTGGACGGGATCGTGCCGCCGACAGTCGTCCGAGCCGACGAGGGGAAGAAGGGCGAACCGAGCCCGCCGCCTTCGCGGTCCATGGTGAGCGGCGGTTGCGTCGGGTTCACGATGCGGTAGCGCTCCCGCCACTGCTGATTGGCGGCGCTCTTGACCAGGACCGGCACGACCACGGCGGCGCAGGCGAGCATCACGCCCGCCGTTGCCAAGCGGGCCGCGCCGCGCGTAGGGGCGCGAGTCGCAACGCCGTCGAGCCATGCCCCGAGCAGCAGAACGCCGACGGCAGCAAGCCCGGCATGCGCGTACAGCACCGGTTCGTTGGCCCGCGTGGCGCCGACCCAGGTGAGCCACACGCCGACGGCGGCGCAGGCCAAAAGAACGCCGGCTGCTGCGGACGCCAGGGGCGGGAGCCGCTGCCAAGTCGTCGCGCGGCGCCACAGGTACAACAGCGTGACGATCGCGCCAAGGACCACGTGCAGGCCGACGTTGGTGTAGAAGAAGATCGTCGGCGACCCGCCGGCTGTGAGGTAGGCGCTGTTGGCAAGGAGCACGACGAGGGCGCCAGCGAGCACTCGACGGCGCCGATCACGAGCGACGATCATCATTGATTCACGGCGTTCGAGAATCGCGTTCGGAACCTTAGTTCGCCGGCTTTGGAGAGGCGAGCAGCGCGTCGATCGCGGTTTTGAACGCGTCGAACGGCTGGGCGCCGGAGAGTCGATTCAGCACTTTGACGGCGCCGTCCTTTTGGACCACCCCGAGAAAGAAGAAGGGCGTGCCGGTCACACCCGCGCGCGCTCCCTCATCCTGATCCTTGCGGATCTTCGCCAGTGCCGGACCTGCGAGACATCGGCCGAACGCGTCTGGATCCACGCCAACCGCTCTGGCCTGAGCTTTCAGGTCCGCATCTCCGAGTTTCTGTTGGTCCTTAAACAGTCGCGCGTGAAATTCCCAGAACTTCCCCTGCTCGCGCGCGCACTCTGCGGCCACGCTGGCCTTCAGCGCGCGGGGATGGAGGCTCTCGAGCGGGTAGTGACGAAACGCATAGCGGACCTTGCCGGTGTCCACGAACTCGTGCTGAATCCGCTCGAACGTTTCGCGTGAATAGCGCCCACAGAACGGACACTCGAAGTCGGAGAACTCGACGATCGTCAGTCGTGCATCTGTCTTGCCCGTGACCGCTGCTCCGCCAATCGACACGGACAAATTCGCGGGAATCACGCTCGGATCCGGCCGCGCGGCCGGCTGCGCCGCTGGTGCGGCGGGACGCGCCCGAAGCAGTCCTTTGATGTCCTGCAACTCCTTCAACATGGCACGCTGCTCGGATTCAAGCGTCATCATGTGAGCTGCGCCAAAAAACACGGCGGCGAGCAACGCGGCTCCGCCCAACAGAGTGGGAAGGG
>JAYVMG010000187.1:0-11559 GCA_043759095.1 Acidobacteriota bacterium
AGCACGTCGCTGACCTCCATCAGCGATCGCTCGGCATCCTGGCCACCATGCCGATGTTCTGGACGCCGGCCCCTTTCAACGCGTCGATCACGTTCATCAACTCCTGGAACTGCACCGTGGCGTCGCCCCGGAGGAATACTTCCTTGTTGCTGCTGGTTTCCATTTTCTGGCGGACGCGCTCCTGCAGCACGCGCATGTCGACCTTGTCCTTGCCGACATAGACGAAGTGGGACTGATGGATCGTCTCTGGAATCGTGATTTCGACGCGCTCACCGACGACCGACGTCGCCCGGCTCGATTGCGGCAGCTTGACGTCGATGCCGCGCTGGATCATCGGCGCCGCGACCATGAAGATGATGAGGAGGACGAGCATCACGTCCACGAGCGGTACGACGTTGATCTCGGCCAGCGACGTTGACACGCGACGGGCGCGGCCGCCCCGTCCTTGGGCGCCACTGAGGGCCGGTCCGATCTTCATTACGTGAAGTTCCTCTCGCAGATATTCAGGAACTCCATGGCGAAGTCGTCCATCTCCGAGGCGAAAATCTTGGTGCGCCCAGAGAGGTAGTTGTAGAAGAGGACGGCCGGAATGGCGGCCGCGAGTCCCGCCGCCGTCGCGATCAGCGCCTCCGCGATCGGCGTGCCGACGGCCTGCAGGCTCGTTGATCCGGTGACGCCGATCTGTTCGAACGCGTTCATGATCCCCCACACGGTGCCGAACAATCCGACAAACGGTCCCATGCTTGCGACCGTCGCCAGAAACGAGACGTGGCTCTCGAGCTTGTTCACCTCGACGGCTGATGCGCGTAGCAGCGCGCGGTCGACCGCAGGCAGACTCTTTAATGTAGGACGTCCGGCAGGCGCGGGCGGATTGGGAGCGAGTGTGGCGTCAACCGGCGTGGCCTGCCGCAGTTGCGCCGTGAGTTCCGTGTAGCCTGTCTGAAACAAGCCGACGAGCGGACTGTCAGCCAGCGACCGGCAGACGGCCTGCACTTCGGAAAACTTGTTACTGCGGCGGAACACTTCCAGAAACTGCGCGCTTTGTTTCGCCGCGCGCCGGAACGTCCACCACTTGTAGAGGAAAATACCCCAGGACCAGATCGACAGCAGCCCGAGGATCAGCAGGATGGTGAGCGATGTCGCGGTCGATCGAGCGATTAGACTGATGATGCCGGTACTGGAGCTTTCCGACGCAGCACCGGTCGACGCCTGCAAAAGCAGGGCGAACAGCGGGCTTCCAAGCGTGCGCAAACGGCCTCCGAAATCGAGCAGTGCGCCGCTGGGACAGCGCGATGTGCGAAACTGTATCACGGTGTGAAACAGCTGTCAAACCTATGTTACGATTGGAGTTCCCGCTCTTACCATGCTCCGCTTCCTGCGTATTAAGCACCTCGCGGTGATTGACTCGGTCGAGGTCGAGTTCGACCCCGGACTCAACGTGCTCACGGGCGAAACCGGGGCAGGAAAGTCGATCCTCGTCGAGGCGGTCGGATTACTCCTCGGCGGGCGCGCGTCCGGAGACCTTGTGCGAACCGGCGAGGACGCCGCGGCAATCGAAGCGATCTTCGAAAGCAACGGCGAGGAGCTGCTGGTCCGGCGCGAGATCACCGCGCAGGGCCGTAGTCGCGCGTTCATCAACGGCGCGCTCGCCACCGCCGGCGCGCTCAAGGAACTGTCCAGCCGCTTGATCGAACTGCACGGACAGCACGAGCACCAGACGCTGCTCGATCCCTCGACCCATCTCGGCGTGATCGATGCGTTCGGCGGACTCGACCCGCTCATCGCGCCAACGACGTTGGCGTTCGAGGTGATGCGAACCGCGCATGACGAGCTCACGCGCGTCCGCGCCGCGGCAAAGGATCGCGAGTCGCGCCAGGACCTGGTGACCTTTCAACTGGGCGAACTGGACCGCCCAGAGTTGAAGACGATCGCGCCGGGCGAGGCTGGGGAAGACGTCGAACTCGGATCGCTGCGGCAGGTTCTGGCCAGCGCGGAACGCGTCGAGCGGCTCTGCACCGAAAGCTACGCCACGCTGTACGAGAGCGACGATGCGGTCCTTGCCGGGTTGGGGACCGTGTGGCGCCGGGTCGCGGAACTGGCCGAGCTCGATCCGCAGTTCAAAGCGTATCTGGATGCGCGCGACGGCATTAAATCCCAGCTCGAGGACCTTGCGGGATTCCTGCGCAAGTACGCGGACAACATCGAGGCCTCGCCTGCGCGCTTGCAGCAGGTCGAGGAGCGCCTCGCGCTGCTCGATCGCCTTAAGCGAAAGTACGGTCCCACACTCACCGACGTCATCGCGCGCCGGGATGCACTGAAGCGAGAGCTGGACGACCTGAGCCGCGGCGACGACCGCATCGCGGAACTGGAGCGTACGCACGCTGCCGCGCGCGCGGCGTACCTGGCTGCCGCCGAGAAACTGTCGAAGGAGCGCCGCCGTATTTCGAAGACGATGGCGAAGGAACTCGAATCTCTGGTCGCGGAACTCGCGATGGAGCGGACTCGCTTCGAGGTGCGGTTCGGCGACGGCCCGCTGCCGGAGTCCGTCTGGAGTGGCCGCGGCATCGATGCGGCCGAATTTTTCGTGTCCCCGAACCTCGGCGAGGATCTGCGTCAGCTGGCCCGCATCGTCTCCGGCGGCGAGTTGTCGCGCATCATGCTGGCGATCAAGACCCTCACGGCGACGACCCGCCACGGCTTCAGCGACGCAGAGGACCGTCCGCCAAGCGCCTCGGCTCCTGGCTTGATTTTCGACGAGGTGGACGCCGGCATCGGCGGCCGCGTCGCCGACGTCGTCGGGCGGAAACTGCGAACGCTCGGCGGCGCGTTTCAGGTGCTCTGTATTACCCACCTCCCGCAGATTGCGGCGTACGCGGATACCCACTTCGAGATCGAGAAGCGCGTGGACGGCGGCCGCACGCGGACGACGGTCCGGCGGCTGGACGAGCCGGGCCGCGTCGAGGAACTCGCGCGGATGCTCGGCGGGGAAGCCGTCAGCGAGGGTCTGCGGCAGTCCGCGCGCGAGATGCTGACACAGCGTTCGACCGATAAGCCAACCAGAGCGAAAGGCGAATCGAAGTCGAAAGGCGAAAGCGAAAGCCGGCCGGGCACAAAGAGGAAAACCCGTGGCGCGTAAGTATCTAATCGAAACGTTCGGCTGCCAGATGAACGTGCATGACTCCGAGCGCATGGCGGGGTTGCTCGAACAGGCTGGCTACGAAGCGACCGTCGAAGCCGCGGAGGCCGACGTCGTGGTGATCAACACCTGCAGCGTACGCGAGCGGGCTGAAGACAAACTCTACACGCGCCTGGGCGAACTACGTGTGCTTGCCGAGGAGCATGGACACAACCCGATTGTGGCGGTGGCCGGCTGCGTGGCGCAGCAGGAAGGCGACGCCATCCTGAAGCGGTCGCCCGGCGTGGCCGACGTCATCATCGGCACCCAGGCGATCCGGCGGCTCCCGATGATGGTCGAGCAGGCGGCCGCCCAGCGCCGGCCCGTCATCAACCTCGATCCATTCGACGATGTGACGTTCCCGCTCGGCGTGACGAAGCGCAACGATCCGCTAAAGGCCTACGTCACGATCATCGAAGGCTGCAACGAGTTCTGTAGCTTTTGTGTCGTCCCGTACACCCGCGGGAACGAGCGGATGCGGCCCAAGGCCGATATTCTGGCGGAGGTTCGAGAAGCCGCGAGCACGGGCCATCAGGAAGTACAGCTGCTCGGCCAGATCGTCAACCACTACGCGGCGCCGGACGATCCGTCATGCGACTTCAGCGGTCTGCTCGAGGCCGTGCATGCCGTGGAGGGGATCGAACGGATTCGTTTTGCGAGTCCGCATCCGCGTCACGTGTCGCCGCGGTTTCTGGCGACGATGGCGCGGCTGCCGAAAGTCTGCCGGCATCTGCATCTGCCGGTGCAGTCGGGCTCGACCCGGGTGCTCGAGGCGATGCGGCGGCGTTACACGCGCGACAGCTATCTCGATCTGATCGCGCAGATTCGTGAATCGCTGCCGGACGTGGCCCTGTCGACCGATATGATCATCGGATTCCCAGGCGAGACCGATGCGGACTTCGACGACACCATGACGCTGACCGCCGCGGTCCGGTATCACAGCATGTTCTCGTTCAAGTATTCGGCGCGGCCGAACACGCTGGCCGACAAGCGGCTGGCCGACGACGTGAACGAGGACGTGAAGACGAAACGGATCGTCGCGCTGCAGGCGCTGCAACGCGACATCCAGTCGGGGTTGAACGAGGCGCTGGTGGGACAGACAGTCGACGTGCTGGTGGACGCGGCGAGCCGTCGGCGCGAAACCGAACTGTCCGGCCGGACGAGCACGAACGTCGTCGTCAATCTTCCGGGCGCGGCGGAGTGGATTGGCCGCACCGTGCCGGTCCACATCGAGCGCGCAGGACCGCACAGTGTGTGGGGACAGATTCGTGAACTTGGCACGCCGGAGACGGCGTCGTAAGGCTTTATGCAAATCGAGATGAGCATCAAGGGGTTGATGGTTGACCCCATTACGAATACGCCGATCGTGATTCTGCGGGACAAGGAGGGCCTGAAGGTGTTGCCGATCTGGGTCGGCATCTTTGAGGCGAACGCCATCGCGCTCCAGATCGAGAACATCGCCACGCCGCGGCCGATGACCCACGACCTGCTCCGCAACGTGATCCACGACCTGAAGGCCGAAGTGCAGAAGATCGTGGTCTGCGACCTTCAGGAGAATACGTTCTACGCGCTTATCTATCTGGGTCTCAACGGCAGCACGGTCGCCATCGACGCGCGCCCGAGTGATGCGATTGCGCTCGCGTTGCGCACACGGGCGCCGATCTTCGTCGAGGATACGGTTATCGACAACGCCAAGACCGTCGATCTTACGACCGAGAAAGCCGACTCCGACCGTCTCCAGCAGTGGCTCGAGAGCCTGGACCCGGACGACCTCGGCAAGTACAAGATGTAAGTCTGCTAGAATGGCCGCGGGTTCCCACAGGACACGTGCGCCATCCATGATCGTAGCCATCGCCAATCAAAAAGGCGGCGTCGGTAAGACCACGACGGCCATCAATCTCGCCGCCGCGCTCGCCCTTCGCGGCAAACCGACACTCCTGATTGACCTCGATCCCCAAGCCAACAGCACGATGTCGTTTCTCGACATGCAGACGGTGACCGCCAGTGTCTACGACGCGATCGCGGACCCCGCGGTGGCGCTCGAGGACGTCATCCTGCCGTCGACAATGGCGAACTTGTCGATCGCGCCGTCACGGATCGCGCTCGCCAAGCTCGAGGCGAAATTGGTGGGGGAGATGGACGCGCATTTCCGGCTGAAGGACAAGCTGGCGCCCATCCGTAAACGCTATCCGAATATTGTGATCGACTGCCCGCCGACGCTGGGCCTGCTGACCGTCAACGCGCTGGTCGCCGCGACGCACCTCCTGATCCCGATTCAGTCGTCGTACTTCGCGCTCGAAGGCACCGACGATCTCCTCGAGACGATCGAGAAGGTGCGGATGCGTCCCAACCCGGCGTTGAAGATCATCGGCGTCGTGATCACGATGCACGACAAGCGCACGGCGCTGGCGCGCGACATCCGGGCGCAGATTCAAAAGGTCTTTGGCGGGAAGGTCTTCAAGACCGTCATCACCAAGAGTGTTCGCCTCGAAGAGAGCCCGGCCTACAAGGAATCGATCTTTACATTTGCGCCAGATTCGACCGGCGCGACAGAGTATTACAGCCTGTGCGAGGAGGTCATCGATCGTGCCTAGACGAGGACTACCCGACAGCATGGCCATGCGCCACGACGAGCATTACGTGGATGCGCTCACGGCTTCAGCCGGGGCGCCGATTGGCCGGCTGATCGCGATCGACCTGATCGATCCGAACCCCAACCAGCCGCGCCAGGTGATGGGCGATCTGGCGGAACTCATCGCGTCGATCACCGAAAAGGGCATCATCGAGCCGCTGGTGGTCCGGCCGCGCGGTAGCCGCTTCCAGATCATTGCCGGCGAGCGCCGGTATCAGGCCTCTGTTCAGGTTGGCTTGCTCGAGCTGCCGGTCGTCATCCGTGACGTCGACGATACGGAGATGCTGGAACTCGCGCTGATCGAGAACCTGCAGCGGAAGGATCTGACGCCATTCGAAGAATCCGTGGCGCTTCACGGACTCGCCGAGAGCTGCGGCTACACCCACGAAGACCTGGCTCGGCGCCTGGGCAAGTCCCGAACCGCGGTCACCGAGTCCCTGGCGCTTAACGCGATTCCCGAGGACGTCCGAAATCTTTGTCGGCTGGCCGACATTTCATCTAAGTCGTTGCTGCTGCAGGTGGTTAGGCAGAATACGCCAGAGAAAATGACCGCCCTGATTGAGAAGATCGCCAGCCAGGGCGGCGCAACCCGGCAGCAGCTGCGCGACGGAGCCGCCAGGCCGAAGGCGGGCCGCCCGAAGCATTACGTCTTTGCCTTCAGGCCGCCGACGAAGGCGTTCAACCTGAAGCTGAGCTTCAATAAGGCGCGGGCCTCACGCGACGAGATCATCGACGCGCTGGAAGGCATCATCCGGGATCTCCGCAAGAAGTCCTAGCGCGTGCGACCCACGTCGTCGGCCGGTCTTTTTCTTCGAATAGTTAACATAACATCCATTATCAGACTCACTGGAAATGGCCCATGAACACCCCCTGTGCATGGTTTGTGGAGGCTTTTGATGGGCGTCTGCCCGAAAGGCCAGACAACCGCCACACGCCCTGCGCCAACGTCCGGACGATGTAGTCTAGGAAGGCGTTGAAGATCCTCGACCGCTACCTCGTGCGCGAGATCGTGCCGCCCATGCTCCTGGCGCTGCTCGGACTCACGTTCGTGCTGATGATGCCGCCGATCCTTCAGACCGCCGAGAAGTTGATCGCCAAAGGCGTCTCCTGGACGGTCATCCTTCAGGTCCTGATGACCCTGGTTCCGCAAGCCCTCAGCGTCACCATTCCGATGGCCTTGCTGTACGGCGTCTTGTTCGGCCTCGGACGCCTGTCAGCCGACCGCGAGTTCGTCGCCCTCCAGGCTTGCGGCGTCAGCGTCTTCCGGGTGTTTCGGCCGATCGCGCTCCTGGCCGTGCTTGGATGCGCCGCCACAGCCTACGAAACCATCGTCGCGCTCCCGGACGCCAACCAGACCTTCCGCGAGATCACCTTCAACATCGTTGCGTCCGGCGCCGAGAGCGACATCAAGGCCCGGGTGTTCTTCACGAATTTCCCAGACCGCGTACTGTACGTCCGCGACATCCAGCCGGTCACCGGGTGGCGCGACGTCTTCCTCGCCGACGCCACGCAGCCCGATCGGACCGTGACCTATCTGGCACGTCAGGGACGCCTGGTCATTGACCGTGACAAGAAAACCGTCGAGCTGCTGCTCGAGAATGGCACCTCCCACGTCACCTACCAGAACGAACCGGCAAAGTACGACGATGAGGCATTTGACCGGCGGGTGCTGAACATGGACGCCGCGACGGTTTTTCCGCGCATCCAGATTGTGAAGGGCGACAACGAGAAGACGATCGCCGAACTCCGCCAGACCGTGGCCGAAAACGCCGCCAAGGGCCTTCCGGCCAACAGCCAGCTCTATACGATCCAGCAGAAGTTCTCGCTGCCGGTCGCCTGTTTCGTGCTCGCCTTGATCGGGGTCGCGCTCGGCGCCAGCAACAGCAAGGACGGGAAGTTCGCGAGCTTCGTGCTCGGCACCGGCGTGGTGTTCGTGTACTACATCGTGCTGTATTCGGCGCGCGCGGCAGCGTTCACGGGACGGCTTCCGGCGGGTCTGGCCCCCTGGCTCGTCAACCTTGTGCTGGGGGCGGTCGGCATCGCGCTGGTGATCTGGCGCGCCGGGGCAGCCGACCAGCCGATTCGCCTCAGCATCCCGACGTTCTGGCGACGCCAGACGTCGGCGACCCCGTCCGAAGGCGTCGCGACGGGCGGCCGCCGCCGACGCGTCGTGGTCGTCGTCCGGCTCCCCCACGTCGACTTGCCGCGACCGAGTCTGCTGGACCTCTACGTGTCCCGCTTGTACCTGTCGATCTTTCTGTTGTCGTTCGGCGCGCTGGTCGGTATTTTCTACATCTCCACGCTGATCGACCTGGCCGACAAGCTGTTCGGCGGCATCGCGCCGCTAGGCCTGCTGATCCGCTATTTCTATTTCGCCACGCCGCAGTTCGTCTACTACATCATCCCGCTCGCCGCGCTGCTGGCGACGCTGGTCACCATTGGACTGCTGACGAAAAACAGCGAGCTGATCGTCATGCGCGCGTGCGGCATCAGCCTGTACCGATCCGCGCTGCCCCTCCTGCTCTTCGCCCTGCTGTTCAGCGGCGCGCTGTTCGGGCTCCAGGAATATGTACTGGTCAACTCGAACCGCGAAGCGGCGCGGCTGAACGGGATCATGCGCGGCTACCCGATGCAGACGTTCGGCGTGATGAACCGCCAGTGGATCATCGGCAAGAGCGGCGACATCTACAAGTACGAGTTCTTCGACCCGCGCGTGAATCAGTTCAGCAGGCTCTCGATGTTCCATGTGGACGAGAGCACGTGGAAGCTGGACGCGCTGACGTACGCCAAGGAGGCCTCGCTCGTGAAGCATGCGGGCGCCGACGGCCAGCCGGTGCTCATGTGGATGGCGCACAACGGCTGGACCCGCGCGTTCTCGACCGTCAAACGGCGCCGGGTCCTACAGACGGTGGTGAAGTACACGCCGTTCGTCGAACAGGCGATCTCACTCGAGCCGCCGGGCTACTTCAAGACCGACGATCCCGAAGATGATCGGATGACCTACGGCCAGTTGAAGCAGTACATCGGCGAGCTCCAGTCCAGCGGGTACCACGTCGTCCCCTACCAGGTGAAGCTACAGAGAAAAGTCGCGTTTCCATTCGTCACGCTGATCATGACGCTGCTGGCGGTGCCGTTTGCGGTGACGACCGGCCGGAGCGGCGCGATCTACGGCGTCGGTGCGGGCATCGTCCTCGCCCTGATCTACTGGACGACGCTGAGCATCTTCGGCGCGCTGGGTGCGGGGGGCTGGATCTCGCCGACGCTCGGAGCCTGGGCGCCGAACATCCTCTTCGGCGTCGCCGCAGCGTACCTCATGCTGCGAGTGCGGACGTAGGATTTAGCTTTTCAGTTTTCGGTTTTCACTTTTCCAACGACGCCCGCTTGATCCAAATCCGCGCCGCGTCACCCATTTTCGTATTCGTGCCGTCCACCACGAACAGGATGGTGCGGATGCCGCTGAAGTCCGGCGCCGGCGAGTGGGTATCGCCGACCGGCTTCAGATCATCGAAGTAGATGGTGTGCTCCTGAGCCGTGATGTCGGCGTAGACCGTCCGCTTCCATCGCTCGCGCGAGGCCTCGCCCTGGTCGTCGCCCATCCTCACCTGGACCGAGATGCGCATCGGATGTTCTGCCCGCATCGAGAACGTCAGACGATCGTACGACGCAAGGCCACGCGGCGTGTCGAACGCGAGCGCTGCCACCTGGCCGACCGGCGCGCCGCCGGCCAGGCCATACCGAAATCGCAGTTCAGCGCCGCCGACAATCGGTGCTGCCTCGACGGCGGCCAGCGACGTCGGATCGTGTTCCACACGCCAGCCGTCCGCAGATCGGCCCTCGAAGATCGGCGTGGCCATCGTCGCCAGCGGGCGCACGGGCGACTTCCCCGCCGGCTCAGCGCCCCGCACGTAAATCGGATTGCTGCGGATCCAGGTCACGTCGGTGGGAAGGCCGGTCGCGCGGATCTCCACCCAGTACACGGCCGGTTCGGCCGGCGCGTTCACGGTGAAATCCTGCTCGTGATGGTTCGTGCTCAGGATCTGCATGCCGCGCCACACGGTGGCAGTGAATCCCGGCGGCGCGTTGCTGTGGATGTGCAAGGTGACCGGCCCGCCGACGCCGATTTCGTCGCCTTCGTGCACGGCGCCGTGCTCGTTGGTGGCCGTGAACTCGAACGAGGCCGGCGTCGCCACGCCGTCGACAGCGGTATAGAGATGCCCGGTGCGAATCGCGCGCATGAGAATCCGTGCGTCCTCGGTGGCATCGCCCGACAATGGGCGCTCCAGCCTGACGTGAATGGACAGGACGCGGAACGACGACTCGTAGCTTGGCAGCGACAAGACGTACCGGCTGTCGCCGGGATCGGCGCTGCGCGGCGCCAGCTTCGAATGCGCGTCCGCTCCGGCAATGGCGACGACACGGCGGCGCTGCGTCACGGCCTCCCAGCTGGACACCGAACCGCTCGGCTGGACGAGGCTCGTGATCACTTCCGTCGGGCGCAAGGGATAATCGGCCAGCGCGGCGAGCAGCCGTCGCCGCGCGGCCCACGGCGACGCCCCCCCCGTTGCCTGCTGCGCCCACACCCGCCAGCCGGTATCTGGGTTCAGGAGTTCGATCCCGTCAAACGGCGCGTCCCACTCTCGCCACTGCAGCTGCAGCTTCGGTGAATCAGGGTGCGCCGCAATCCCGAATCCGCCGAGGCGCCGGACATCCTCGACGACGTCGCGCGCCTCGCCCGCCAGGGGATAGGGTGACGCCGGCATGTCGATCGCAACGTAATGCCCGCCGCCCGTGCTGATCTCGACGCCATCCAGACACAGCACGCCGGATCGGTACTGCGGCGGATCCGGCCTACGCGTGGCGTCGCCGTGGTCGGTCAACACGAGGAACTTCAAACCCGCGCGAGCCGCGGCGGCGGCAATCTCGTCGGGGCCGCTCAGGCCGTCGGATCGATTCGAGTGGACGTGAATGATGCCGGGAACCGTGGCGTCGATGGCGGCGCTGAGGGCAAGCGGGCGCGGCGGGAGCGTGACGGTGACATAAGCAGCGACGGCGGCCACGAGGGCCGCCGTCATCAGAACCAGCTTCTTCACCAGCGACTACTGATCAACGACCAATCACGACAGGCCGGCCGCTGCCTTCAGTGCCGCGGCCTTGTCGGTGCGCTCCCAGTAGAACTCTTTCTCGGTGCGACCGAAGTGGCCGAACGCCGCCGTCTTCTTGTAGATCGGGCGACGCAGATCGAGTTCTTCCTGGATGCCGCGCGGCGTGAGCTTGAAGTGCTTCCGCACGAGCTCGGTGATCTGCTCTTCCGGAAGCTTTCCGGTGTCTTCCGTGTGGACCATCACCGACACGGGTTCGGCGACGCCGATGGCGTACGCGAGTTGCACGAGCGCGCGCTCGGCAATGCCGGCCGCGACGACGTTCTTTGCGATGTAGCGCGCCATGTACGCCGCCGACCGGTCGACCTTCGTTGGATCCTTGCCTGAGAACGCGCCGCCGCCGTGGGGGGCCGCGCCGCCGTAGGTGTCGACGATGATCTTGCGGCCGGTGACGCCGGCGTCTCCGTGCGGACCGCCGGTGACGAAGCGCCCGGTCGGGTTGACGTAGATCTTGGTGTTCTTGTCCATCATGTTTGCGGGAATCACCTTGCTGATGATCTTCTCGGTGATGTCCTCGCGCATCGTGTCGTTCGAGACGAGCGGGCTGTGCTGGCTCGACACGACGACGGCGTCGACGCGAACGGGGCGGTGGC
>JAYVMG010000188.1:0-1606 GCA_043759095.1 Acidobacteriota bacterium
ATGCTGGTGCAGGTGGCGCGCGATTACCAGTCGAACACCGACGCGCAGTACATCAACGGCTACGTCACCGACACGGTGTCTTTCGATCGCCTGACGCTGACCGGCGGCGTGCGCATCGATCACCAGGTGTCCTCGCTCTTGGCAGCGACGGCGCCGGCCGTCGCCGGCTTCGAAAGCATCCTGCCAGCCATCACGACGCCGGCAGCCAGCGGCGTGTTCGTCTGGAACAGCTTCACGCCCCGCGTCGGCTTCACGCTCGCCCTGGACCAGGCCCGCAAGACCATCGTCCGCGGCAGCTACGCGATGTTTGCGTCGCAGCTGCCGGGATCGCAAGCGGCGTTCGTCTCGCCGATTCAGTATGCGTACGCGTACTACAACGCCGTGGACAAGAACGGCGACGGCATCGCGCAGCTGGGCGAGATTCTGATCAATCAAGGGCTGCAGGGGTACTCGGGGTTCAACCCGAAGAGCCCGTCGACGGCCGTGAACCGCGTGGCCACGGATCAGAAGCCGCCGGTCACGCACGAATTCCTCGCCGGCTTCGACAAGGAATTGACGCCGCAGCTGTCGGTGAGCGGCACGGTGACATATCGCCGCATGCAGGATTTGTCGTGGACGCCGCTCGTTGGCGTGACGGCGGCGAACTACTCGCAGACGTCGACGCTGAGCGGGACCGCTGCGGAGATTGGCGCCTTCAGCGTGCCGCTGTACGCGCTGAACGCGTCGGCAGTTCCCGCGGGTGGCGGACAGGTGTTCTCCGTCCGCCAGGGATACCACCAGCGCTACCTCGGGCTCGAGCTCAGCGCCACCAAGCGCCTGTCGAGCCGCTGGATGGCGCGGTTCGGGTTTTCGACGAACGACTGGCGCGAGTACTTCGACGACCCCTCGACGTCGATCCTGGATCCCACGCGCGCTCCCGGGCCGTCATCGAGCCGGCCGACCGCCGGACCGCAGGTGAACGGCGGCACGGTTCTTCGGGCGTCCACTGGCAGCGGCAAGAGCGGCATCTACACGGCCGCGCCGAAGTATCAGATCATCGCCAACGGGTTGTATGAGGCGATGTGGGGCATCAACATCAGCGCCAACCTCGTGACCCGGCAGGGGTATGCGGAGCCGTTCTTCCAGAGCAACGTCGCCACCGGCGATCCGCTCGGGCGCAAGACCGTGCTGCTCGTGCCGACGGTGGACGCTTTCCGTCTGCCGGCGGTGACGTCACTCGACGGGCGGGTTGAAAAGAAATTCCAGTTCGGCTTCGCGAAGGTGGCCGTCGATTTCGACGTGTTCAACCTGTTGAACGCAGGGACGATCCTCGGCAAGCAGTACGACGCGCGCCTCACGGGCGCGACCGGTTTCGGCCAGACCCTCGAGATCATGAGCCCGCGGGTCGCGCGCATCGGCGCGCGGCTTACGTTCTAGATTTGGCCACGAAGGCACGAAAGCACGAAGAAGAATACGGATCTATTTCGTGTCTTCGTGTCTTCGTGGCGAATTCGCGAAGGCGCGCCGCGATTCTGCGCGCACCGCCTCAGCCTGCTTCCGATTCCCGAACATCGCGTAGAGCTTCGCCGCCAGCGCGTACGCGTCCCGCGTCGGCGTGATGCGCATC
>JAYVMG010000189.1:0-1603 GCA_043759095.1 Acidobacteriota bacterium
GAGGATGGCCGCGCCGTTCTCCAGCACCGCCTTGGTCTGCGCCGTCATGTCGCCTTTGATCGGCGTGTTGTCCTTGCCGTTGCGCGCGATCAGTCCCGACATGAACAGCGTGTTCCCGGTCTTGATGCCGTAGCTGTAGGGATTCGGCGACCCGTTCCACTCGCTCGGGTTGACGACGGCGCGCTCGCCGCCATCCGGCACCGCGACGACGGCGATCTCGATCAGCCCTTCGTTCAGCAGCGGGAGCATGACCGTCGTCCGCGCCGGCGGATCCTTCGTCCAGTAGCCGCGATACACTTCGTTCATCGCGACGAAATCGCTCTGGTTGCGCAGGTAGACGGTGACGCTCGCGGCGTTGGCGAGGCTGGAGCCGGCGGTCTTGAGCGTCGCGCTGATGTTGTCCAGCACCTGCTTGGTCTGCGCCTTGATGTCGCCGGTGCTGCCCAGCGTGCCGGAGACGTAGATGAGGCCGTCAGCTTTCACCGCGGCGCTGAACGGCATCGCCGGATTGGCGCCGGGGAACACCTGTTTCGACGAGGACTGGGCAAAGGTCATGGATACCGCCGCAAGGGAAAAGGCGAGGATGGCAAACAGGCGCATGGATGGCTCCTTCAGGAAGGCGCCATTCTATCCGACGAGCCGCACCATCGGCGCAAGGCGCCAGTCGAATTCCGCCAGGCGGGCCGGCCCCAGACGGTGGACCTCCGCGAGCGCCACGGCGGCGTCGCCCAGCAGCGCGGCAACGTCCACGCGCTGACAGGTCGGAGCGAACGGCCTGAGGTAATGCGATCCGCGCGTCAGCATGTAGACCGTGCCGTGATGATTCAGGCGGCGCAGGTGGTGGAAGGCGACGCCGATCTGCAGGATGCCCTGATAGAGATACCGAATGTCGCGCCGCTCGGCGCGCCACAGCAGTTCGAGCGTCTCGTGCTGCTCGAAGTACTCGCCGCGATTGAACTGGGCAATCCCTTCGAGCAGCGCGGGCGGCATCGGTTCGTCGCACGACATGAGGTAATCTTAAAAGACATGATCGAAAAGCGGCGGTCGAAAATACAGGGATGGGGCGTCTACGCGACGCAGGCGATGAACCAGAACACCCGCATCATCGACTACGCGGGCGAGAAGATCTCGAACCAGCAGAGCCTGAAGCGTGAACAGCGCTACATCAAGAACGGGCACATCTGGTGCTTCAAGCTCACCAACCGGACGGTGATTGACGCCGGCGTCGGCGGGAACGACGCCCGCTTCATCAACCACGCGTGCAAGCCCAACTGCTACATTCACATCTACGGCGGCACGATCTGGATCCGCGCCAACCGGAAGATTCGGAAGGGCGAAGAGTTCACCTATCACTACAACACGGACGGTGAAGGACTGATCAAGTGCCGCTGCCGTCCCGGATGCCAGCATCTGATTTGACGCCCGCCCACGTCTTCTACCTGCACGGGTTCGCCTCGTCGCCGAAGTCGACGAAGGTCGGCTACTTCAGCGAGCGCCTGCGCGAGCACGGGATCGACGTGCGGTGTCCGGACTTCAATGAACCCGACTTCTCGACGCTGACGATGACGCGGATGCTCGAGCAGCTGGGCGGCGAGATCGCGCG
>JAYVMG010000190.1:0-4349 GCA_043759095.1 Acidobacteriota bacterium
GACAACCGCCAAGGCGTCTTCACGGTTGTTGCGACGTTGTCGTTCCGGGCCACCCGCCTCACCCGCCCGACCCGGCCCACCCGCCCTCGTGTTCACCAGACGCGGCACTGATTCGTCCGCACCATTGGCGCACCAGCCTTGCACGCGAACGCTTTCTGAAACTCCGGCATGTTCGACATCGGGCCGTTGACGCGGTATTTGTTCGACGCGTGCGGGTTGGTGGCCGCCCGCAGCCGTTCCGTTTCGGGCCGGGCGCTCTCGCACCACACTTGCGCCCAGCCGAGAAACACGCGTTGCTCAGGCGTGAAGCCGTCGATCTTGCTCGTGTTCTTCGCGCCCGGTCCCGCCAGATACGCCATCAGCGCGAGACGGAGGCCGCCGTTGTCGGCCGTGTTTTCGCCGAGCGTCAAGCGTCCGTTGATGTGCGTGTCGCCGGCGACGGTGTAGCCTGAATACTGATCGGCGACGCAGGTCGCGCGCTGATCGTAGTTGGCGCCGTCGGCTGCCGTCCACCAGTCGCGCAGGTTGCCCTGCGCGTCGAACTTGCGCCCCTGGTCGTCGAAGCCGTGCGTCAGTTCGTGGCCGATCACCGCGCCGGCGCCGCCGTAGTTGACCGCAGTATCCCGGCCGGCCTTGTAGAACGGCGGTTGCAGGATCCCCGCGGGGAAGTTGATGTTGTTCCGATCGGGGCTGTAGTACGCGTTCACCGTTGGCGGCGTGATGGCCCATTCCTCGCGGTCGACCGGCTGGCCGATCTTCGCCAGCGTCCGCTTGCGGCGGAACAGCTGCGCCTGTTGCCGATTCCCCAGCGCAGCGTCGCGCGTCACGCGAAGCGTGGAGTAGTCGCGCCACTGGTCGGGGTAGCCGATGCGGTCGACGACCGCGTCGAGTTTCACCAGCGCGGCTTTCTTCGTGTCGCTGCTCATCCACGGCGCGGCGTCGATGTCCTGGTGCATCGCGTTCTTGATGTCCTGCACCATCGCGAGGGTGTCGGCCTTGGCCGTCGGGCTGAACATTTCCTCCACGAACGCTTTGCCGAGCGCTTCGCCGAGGTACTCGTCCGTCTGCGTGACGCAGCGGCGCCAGCGCGGCCCCGACTCCTGCTGACCGGTGAGGGTGCGGCTGAAGAAGTCGAAGTCGGCGTCTGCGAACGCGTTCGGCAGGAGGTCGGCCGCCTCGTGCAGCACGTGCCAGCGCAGGTACGCCTTGAGGTCGCCCATCGCGCTCAAGGTGATCAGCTTATCGAGCGCTCGCAGGTACTCGGGGACGGCCACATTGATCGTCAACAGTCGCGGCGCTTCCGCGGCCTGGGCGTACTTGCGCCAGCTGAAGTTCGGCGACAGCGCCTGCAGCTCGTTGATGGTCATCGGATGCTGCGTGTTTGCGGGATCGCGCCGCTTCACGCGATCGAGCATCGCCGAGGCTAGTGTGGTTTCGAATGCGAGCACGGCGTTCGCGTCAGCGGCTGCCTGTTCGGCCGGTTCACCAGCCAGACCGAACATCTTCTGCATGGCGGCGACATATTTCACGCGTAGCGCCACCGACGGCTCGTCCGTCTTCAGGTAGTAATCGCGGTCCGGTAATGACAGGCCGGCCTGATCGACGCTCGCGATCTCGTTCGTGGCGTCGTTCAGATCCGTCTCTGCACCGAAGTGAAACAGCGCCGGCACGCCGTACGCATGAAGGTGAGCGATCAGGATCGGCAGATCGTCCGGGTTGAGAATCTCTTCGATGGTCGCGAGATCGGAGCCGATGGGAGAGAGGCCGTTGGCGTCGATCTTCGACTCGTCCATGCACGCGGCATAGTAGTCCGCGGCCTTCTTCCGATCGCCTTCTCCACCTGGCGTTTCGAGAATGTGGCGCAGGGCGGTGAAGTTGCGATCCTGTACCTCGGTGAACCGTCCGTACGATCGCTTGTCGGCGGGGACCGGGTTCCTGGCGATCCACCCGCCGCAGGCGAACTGATAGAAATCGGTGCAGGGATCGATCTTGCGGTCCAGCGCGTCGATCTCTATGCCGGACACCGCGGCGGACCTGCCGCCCTGCGCGTTGTCTCCAGATGTCGCGGAGAGCGCCAGCGCCAGCGGCGCCGCGACGAAGGTAAAGGCGAAGATGAAGCGACGCATGGGTTTATCTTCCTTCACAGCCAAGGTACAATTGGCGATTGGCCTACAGCCGAGAGGCTGCTCAGCCGACACATTCGACGAGCTGAAAGGATTCTGTGTCCCAGAGATATATCGCCCCCAAAGACGCGGCGGAGCTTGACGCCACCGAAACCCGGGAGTGGCTCGACTCGCTGGATTATGTGCTGCAGAGCGGCGGCCCCGCAAAGGTCGCGCGCCTGCTTCGCGAGTTGACGATTCACGCGCGCCAGAACGGCGTCAAGCTGCCCTTCACCGCCAACACGCCCTACATCAACACCATTTCCGCTGACGACCAGGCGCTGATGCCCGGCAGCCCGGATCTCGAGCGCCGCATCAAGAGTATGGTTCGCTGGAACGCCGCGGCCATGGTCGTGCGCGCGAACAAGGCGGAAGAGGGCATCGGCGGCCACATCTCGACCTTCGCATCGGCGGCGACGCTGTACGAGGTCGGGTTCAATCATTTCTTCCGCGGCCGGACTGAAGGCGATCCCAACGACGGCGACGTCATCTTCTTCCAGGGCCACGCGGCTCCCGGCATTTACGCGCGCGCGTATCTCGAAGGGCGCATCGACGAAACGCACCTCGAGAACTTCCGCCGCGAGACAAAACCCGAAGGCGGACTCTCGTCGTATCCGCACCCGTGGCTGATGCCCGACTTCTGGGAATACCCCACGGTGTCGATGGGGCTCGGCCCGCTGATGGCGATCTACCAGGCGCGCTTCATGCGCTACCTCGAGGATCGCAACCTGAAGCCGCACTCGAACGCGAAAGTCTGGGCGTTCCTCGGCGACGGCGAAACCGACGAGCCCGAAGCGCTTGGCGCGATCACGCTGCCGGCTCGCGAAAAACTCGACAACCTCATCTTCGTCGTCAACAGCAACCTGCAGCGGCTCGACGGCCCGGTGCGCGGCAACGGCCAGATCATCCAGGAACTCGAGGCGGCGTTCCGTGGCGCGGGCTGGAACGTCATCAAGGCGATCTGGGGCCGCGAATGGGATCCGATTCTCGCCAAGGACCGCGACGGCCTGCTCGTCAAGCGCATGGGCGAGATCGTCGACGGTCAGTATCAGAAGTACGCCGTCGAATCCGGCGCCTACGTGCGCGAACATTTCTGGGGCGTCGATCCGCGACTGCTCGACATGGTCAAGCACCTGTCGGACGACCAGCTGAAGAAGATGACCCTCGGTGGCCACGACCCGGTCAAGGTCTACAACGCCTACAAGGCGGCGGTCGAGCACAAGGGCGGTCCATCCGTGATCCTCGCGCGCACGATCAAGGGCTACGGTCTCGGCGAAGCCGGCGAAGGCAAGAACATCACGCACCAGCAGAAGAAGATGAACGAAGAGGAGCTGCGCGCGTTCCGCACCCGCTTCGGGATTCCGATCTCCGATGCGGAAGTCGGCAAGACCCCGTTCTTCCGTCCCGCCGAAGACAGCATCGAGATCAAATACATGCGCGAGAAGCGCAAGGCGCTCGGCGGCTACGTGCCGACGCGCAAGGTGCGCGCCGAAGCACTGAAGCCGGTCGCGCCTGAACTCTTCGAGGAATTCCACAAGGGCACCGACGGCCGCAAAGCGTCGACGACGATGGTGTTCGTGCGGATGTTGTCGAAGCTGCTGCGCGACCCGGAGATTGGGCGGCTGGTCGTGCCGATCGTTCCCGACGAAGCGCGCACGTTCGGCATGGAAGCGCTGTTCCGCCAGGTCGGCATCTACTCGCACGCCGGCCAGGTCTACGAACCGGTCGACATGGACACGCTGCTCTATTACAAGGAAGCGTCCGACGGCCAGATTCTCGAGGAAGGCATCAACGAAGCCGGATCGATGTCGTCGTTCATCGCCGCGGGCACCGCCTACGCGACGCACGGCGTGAATACGATTCCCTTCTTCATCTATTACTCGATGTTTGGCTTCCAGCGCATCGGCGATCTGATCTGGGCGGCCGGCGATGCGCGCGCGCGGGGCTTCCTGCTCGGCGGCACCTCGGGCCGCACGACGCTGGCCGGCGAAGGTCTGCAGCATCAGGACGGGAACAGCCAGCTCTTTGCGATGGCCTATCCCAACTGCGTCAGCTACGATCCGGCGTTCGCGTACGAGATCGCCGTCATCATCGAGGACGGCATCAAGCGGATGTACGTCGATCAGGAAAGCCTTTTCTACTACCTCACGGTGATGAACGAGCAGTACGCGATGCCGGAAATGCCGG
>JAYVMG010000191.1:0-4347 GCA_043759095.1 Acidobacteriota bacterium
CCGCTGGTGACGATGAAGTCGCGTTCGGCGCGCTGCTGTTTGGCGCGTGCGGTCGCGCCGCGCAGGCGATCGCGGCTGAGCGGGCTGACCAGTGGGCCGGTGATGATGCCGATGTGCCGGTGGCCGAGCCGGTAGAGATAGTCCATCGCTTCGGCGGCCGCCTTGGCGTTGTCGATGTGGACGCTCGGGATCCCGAGGCGCGGCGTGAACTCGCATCCGTTCACGACCGGCGCGCACCGCGGCGCCATGGCGCGGACGAGCGCCGCCGCTTCTTTTGGCAGGCGATGGCCGAGGACGATCAGGCCGTCGGCTTCCTTGCGCTTCAGCATCAGCGCGTAGCGATCCTCGCGCTCCTCATCGTGCTGCGTGTCGCCGAGCAGCACGGCATAGCCTTCACGCTGGGCGGCGTCTTCAATTCCCTGGAGAATCAGCGCAAAAAACGGGTTGGAGATATCCGGCACGGTGACGAGCAGGTTTCCGGTGCGCAGCGTCCGGAGATTCTTGGCGGCGGAATTGGGCGCGTAATCGAGGAACTCCACCGCCTGTATGACTTTGCGGCGGGTATCGGGCGTCACCAGAGCCGGCTGGCTCAGGACGCGGGAGACGGTCGCGGTGGACACGCCGGCGCGTTTGGCGACGTCGTAAATATTGGACACGGCTGGCGTCCATCATAGCCGGTGCGACATTTTTGTTACATTGTCCTTGCTCGGACGTGCGGCTTCTGTTACCTTCTGCAACCGATTACATAACCGCATGCAATCGGTTACGTCGATTCGGTCCCGTCACGCGAAGGAGAGGACATGTTCTCTGTTCGAAGCGCCGTTGCCGCCGCTGCTGTTTGTCTGATCCTCCACACGGCCGCGTTCGCTCAGGTCACCACCGCCGACATCGTCGGAAGGGTGACGGACTCGAGTGGAGCGGTCCTGCCCGGCGTAACCGTGACCGTCGAGAATGTCGGGACGCACGACACGCGCGTGGCGCCGACCAGCGCCTCCGGCGACTTCACCTTCAACCTGCTGCCGATCGGTCCCTACAACGTTCGCATCGAGTTGTCGGGATTCTCCGTGCAGACGACGCGCGTCGAGCTGTCGGCCGGCGATCGCGCACGCGTGGACGTCAAGCTCCAAGTCGGTGCGGTCTCCGAGACCATCACGGTCTCAGGTGCCTCACCGCTCGTCCAGACGGACACCGCCACGCTGAGCACGCTCGTCACCGAAAAGGCCGTCCAGGACCTGCCCAACAACGGCCGCAATTTCATGGCCGTGGTGATGGGCGTGCCTGGAGCGAACCCGGGCCTGCCCAACTCACTGGCGAGTGGAACGCGACCCGACGATCGTCGCCAGACGTCGGCCGTGTCGATCAACGGCGCGCTGGACAACCAGAACAATCAACTGATTGACGGGATCGACAATAACGAGCGGGCGATCGGCACGATTGGCGTCAAGCCGTCGATCGATGCGATTGCCGAGGTGAAGGTCCAGACGAACCTGTACACAGCCGAAGCCGGCCGGACAGCCGGCGGCGTGGTCAACATCATCACGAAGTCCGGCAGCAACCAGTTCAAAGGGTCGGTGTTCGAATTTGTCCGGAACGACAAGTTCGACGAGCGAAACTATTTCTCGGCCACCAAGCCGCTCTTGAAGCAGAACCAGTTCGGTGGCAGTCTTGGCGGTCCCATCCGCAAAAGCCAAACGTTCTTTTTCGGCGATGTCGAGGGGTTCCGTCAGAATCAGGGTGTCACGAATGTGATTACTGTGCCCACCCTCAAAATGCGCACCGGCGACTTTTCCGAATTGTCGGCCGTCATCTACGATCCGACGAAGTCGCCGCGGACGCCGTTTGCGGGCAACGTGATTCCGGGGAACCGGCTCGATCCCATTGCGATGCGATACATGGGGTTGTATCCGCTGCCGACCTCTGACGGCCTGGCGAACAATTACGGCAGCACGACGCTCCGAACGCAGGACAGCGATACCGCCGACGCGCGGATCGATCACCGGTTCAACGACAACAACACGCTGTTCGCCCGCTATTCGTACAACAACGTGAGCACGTTCACGCCCTCCGCGTGTCCGGCGACGGCCGACGGAATCCAGCCGGGCTGCGGCGGCGGCCCGGGGTTTCCCGGCCCCAACGTCACGAAGGCGCACGGTGTCCAGGCCAATTACGTGCGCATCTTTGGCCCGACACTCATCGGTGAGTTCAAGACCGGCTTTCTCCACTCCGATATTCAGTCGCTGCCGCTCAACTACGGTACGAATCTGAGCAAGACGTTCGGCATCCCCGGTGTGAATTTCGATGCGGTGACGTCCGGGCTCTCGGGTATGAACCCGGCGGGCTTTGCCGGCCTCGGCGATGCGACGTTCATTCCCCTCATCCAGGTTGATGACACCTGGCAGTTCGCCGGCACCGTGACGAAAACGCGCAACGCACACAACGTCAAGATGGGTGGGGGCGTGATCCTCCGCAAATTCACGGTGTTTCAGAGCGCGTCGCCGGTCGGATCGTTCGGCTTCACGACCCAGCTCACCGACAACGGCGCGGGCACGGGAGGCAGCGGCCTCGCGTCGATGATGCTCGGGTTCCCATCGACGGTCGCCCGCAGCCACTCGTTGATCTATCCCTATTACCACACGAACGAGCCGTACCTGTTCGTTCAGGACGACTGGCGCGCGGCCCCGTGGCTGACGCTGAACGTCGGCGTGCGTTACGATGTGTTCACACCGTATACCGAGGAAGCGAACCAGTTGTCGAACCTCGATTTCACGACGTTCAAGGTGATCCTTCCTGGCCAGAATGGCGCGTCGGCGAGCGCGGGCGTCAAGACCGACTACTCGAACATCGCGCCGCGACTCGGCTTCTCGGCGTCGATGCCCCACGCGATGGTCCTTCGCGGAGGCTACGGCCTGGCGTACTTCCCCGGGAATTACATGTCCCAGTCGTTCTTGAAGAACGCCCCCTTCGTCAGCACGTACGCGCCGCCCATCAGCGGAGCCAGCGGGGCGCTGCCGACGCTGCGCCTGAGCGACGGGTTGCCCACGCCGGTGGCGACCGACGCGAACAACCTCAGCGGCACGTTCATCGGGGTCGCTCAGGACTTCAAGTCGACCCGCGTGCAGCAGTTCAACGTGACGCTCGAGAAGGAGTTCTCCGGCAACGTCGTCGGTGCGGGCTACGTCGGATCGCGCGGCGCCAACGTGGCCGTCGCGATCGGCAACCTCGACCTGGCGCCCGTCGGTGCCGGGGCGATTCAGCAGCGGCGCGCCTACTTCACCCAACTCCCGAATGTGACGTCGATCGGTCTCTTCTCGAGCACCTTCGAGTCGAGCTACAACGCGATGCAGCTCGTGTTTCAGCGACGGCATCGTAACGGGCTCACCGTGAGCTCGAACTACACCCTGGCGCACAATGTGGACACACAACCGTCGCCGTGGGACGTCAACCTCATCGAGCGCGCCGACGCCGGCAACGACATCCGCCACCGCTTCGTGCTGTCGTTGAATTACGAGATCCCATTCGGGCGGTCGCTCAGCGGTGTCGCGAAGCAGTTCCTGGCCGGGTGGCAGATCAACGGCGTGGTCCAGTTGCAGTCCGGGCTGCCATTTTCGATCACGAACCAGACCGCCCGCACGAACACCGGTGGCGCGGATCGACCCATCCAGATCGCCGATCCGACCTTGAGCAACCCGACAATCGACAAGTGGTTCGACACCGCGGCGTTCGTCGCCCAGCCGATCAACACGGCCGGGAACGTCGGGCGGAACATCTTGCACGGGCCATCGCAGCGCCGCGCGGATCTCTCGTTGTTCAAGGATGTGTCCCTGACCAGCACGGCGCGCCTCCAGCTTCGGCTCGAGTGCTACAACGTCACCAACACGCCAAGCTTCGCGAATCCGAACGGGGCGCTTGGAAATGCCGCCTTCGGGACGATCACGAGCACGGGCAATTCCATCCCGCGACAGATGCAGTTCGCCGTCAAGCTGCTGTTTTGAGGTACGGTGTGCCCATGCAACACAACATGGAAGGCAAAGTACGCGGAGCACGCAGAGCATTCTCTTTCTTTGCGGGCCTATCGGCCGTTGTGTTCGTGGGACTGAGCTCGTTGACGCTGAACGCCCAGCAGCCGCCGCCCGGCGGGCGAGGCGGGCGGGGCGCCGCGCCGGGTGGCCGGCCGGACGCGTACCCGGCACGCGCGCCGGCGGATCCTGCCACCGTCGAGCGGGGCAGGGCGCTCTACGGCGTCAACTGCCAGTTCTGCCACGGTGCCGACACGCGCGGCGGCGACAGCGGACCGAGCTTGTTGCGCTCGGGCATCGTCCTCGACGATCAGAAGGGCGAGTTGATGGC
>JAYVMG010000192.1:0-11487 GCA_043759095.1 Acidobacteriota bacterium
TGTTGGCCGAGGCCGGGCGCGCGAGCGCGCGCACCTGGTGACCGCGCGCGAGCAACTCAGGAATCAGGCGACGGCCGAGATATATCCGGCGCCTCCGGCTACGAACACAGAACGTGACAGAGCAGGACGAGTTTACGGCGGCGGGGCCGGCGGATTTCTGACTGCTATGGCGACGCGCCGAGCAGCGCCAGCAGCGAGAGCGGATCCACGCGTGCCCCGCTCGCGCGAATGGCCCAGTGCAGGTGTGGTCCGGTCACGCGTCCGGTGGCCCCGACGCGGCCGAGGAGCTGGCCGGTGGTGACACGATCGCCCTCATGCACCTCGATCACCGAGAGGTGGGCGAGCATCGAGAACAGGCCGAGGCCGTGGTCAATCACGACGGTGTTGCCGGAGAAATACAGATTGCGGGCGACGACGATGCGGCCGGCGCTCGGCGCGTGGATAGGCGTGCCGGCCGGGCTCAGAAAGTCGGCGCCGCCATGCGCAGTGCGCGGCTTCCCGTTGAAGATGCTGCGCGTGCCGAACGCGCTGTTCGCTTCCTGCGGCACGGGGCGAACAAACGGATCCGTCCACAGGCGCTCGGCGGCTGGCGTGCTCCAGACGCCGGCGAGCAGCGCCGCTTCGCGATCGATCCGTTCCTGTTCGGATGGGGGCGGCGTGACGAACGCTTCGTCCACCGTCAACCGGCGCGTGCGGAAGACGCGCGGCTTCACGACCAGGTTGTACGACGCCCGCGCGCGGTTGGCGCCAGCGCCCGTCTCCACGGTCACCGCGTACGTCCCCGGTTTGACGTCGAGATCGATCCCGACGATCGCTTGCCACGCGCGATCGCCGGCGGCGTAGGCGGCGACGTCGTGATCGAACGCGCGGACGCGCACGTGGTCCGCAGCTTCGGGCCCGGTGATGGACAGCACGACGACCTCGCCCGGCTGCAGCGATCGTGACGCCGCCGAAATCCGGAGCGGCGCAGCCGCCGGCGCGGTGAGCAGGAGAGCCGCAAGACTCGCGCTCAGCAGATGGATCATTTTCAGACATCAGACGTCAGACGTCTAGCGTCCCGAAGGGCCAAGTCCCACGTTTCTGAGATGAGATCGGCCCGGCCGAAGTTGGGGTTGGGTTTCGTCTGCACGCGGCGGAAGCCGGCTTTCCGGTAGAGGCGCCGCGCCGCGCCGAGATCGCTTTGCGTCCAAAGCGTCAGCTTCCGGTAACCCGCCTGCCGCGCGAAGCGGATGCATTCGTCGATGAGGCGCCGGCCGATGCCGAGGCCTCGCGCCTCGGGTTCGACCAACAGCAGCCGCAGCTTGGCGACGGTCTTCGATTTCCGCACGACGAAGACCGATCCCACGATCTCGCCGCGACGTTCGGCGATCCAGCAGTGTTCGGCGGCCGGGTCGAACTGATCAAGGAAGTCGGCGCAGATGCGCGCGACCAGCGCTTCGAACTCGGCGTTGTAGCCCCACTCGCGCGCGTACATCGCGGCGTGCCGATGGATGATCCATCCCATGTCGCCCGGCTGGTGTCCGCGCAGCAGGTAGGGCTCGCCGTCGGCCCGTGGCCCGCCGAGCAGGCGCTCGATGGTGTCCATCGCGGTTACGACCTCGCGCTGGTGCGGCGTCGCGATCCGCCGGAGCAGCGCCGCCACTTCGTCGCGCGCTCGCGCCTCGAGCGGTATGAACACAGCGCGGCCCTTCCTGGTGAGCCGCAGCAGGCTCTGACGGCCGTCGGCGGACGAGGGCGTGCGGGCGATCAGGCCGCGGGCCTCGAAGCGCCGCAGGATGCGGCTCAGGTAGCCGGCGTCGAGCCCGAGCTCGCGGCCGATGTCGGCGGCGGCCGGCGCGTCGCGGTAGGCGAGCTCGTAGAGCACGCGCATCTCGGTCAGCGAGAACGCGCTGTCGAGGTGGTGCTCGCCGAGCAAGCCGAGGCGGCGGGTGTAGAAGCGGTTGAACGCGCGGACGGTGTCGACGCGACGGTCCATGATGTTGACATTGTCAACGAAGTAGTTGACCGAGTCAATTACCGCGTGGGCGGCGCGACAGCGGCGTGGCGACGTAGCCGTTGCGCGCGCGCACGCGCGCGTCGGGCGTCGTGACCCGGACGCGCAGACTGTGAAACTGCCCATCGGCTCCGCGCGGCGACGTGTAGCCGATGACGTACTGGCTGTTCAGTTCCTCGGCGATCCGAGCGGTGGCCTCGTTCAACTCGGCCGCCGTGTGGACGATCTCGGTCCGCCCGCCGCTTTCCGCGGTGATCTCGCGCAGCGCGGCCGGGTTCACGCGGGTGTTGATTGGCTGGCGTTCCGGCGAATCGATCGCGATCGCGTAGACGAACGTGTCGCTCCGCAGCAGCGCCGGCCGCAACTCGCGCAGCGTGGCCGTGCTCGCCGTGTCGGCGCCGTCCGAGATCACCAGCAAGGCGGCGCGCTGCCGCGTGCGCCGTTCGATGATCGGCAGCGCCTCGAGAATCGTGTCGTAGATCGCCGTGCCGCCCGATGGCTGCAGCCCCGCGAGCGCGCGCACCACGTCTTCGCGCGCGCGCGTCCAGCCGACGAGCGGGCGTGGGCGGTGGTTGAACGCCATCAGGAAGAACTCGTCGGCCGGATCGAGCAATTCGAACAGAAAGCGATCGACCGTGGTCCGCGCATCCTCCATCCGCTTGCCGAACATGCTGTCGCTGATGTCGAGCAACACGCCCAGGCCGATCGGCACGCGCTCGTTGGTGAATTGTGTGATCGTCTGCCGCACGCCGTCCTCGTAGACCTCGAACACGTCTCGCGGCAGGCCGGTGAGGGGATGCCCCTCGCGGTCGGTCACCGTCGTCGTGACGCTCGTGATCTCGATGCCCGACTCGAACGTGCGACTGTCTTTGACGGGGGGATTCTGCGCGAGGAGTTGCGTCGCGGCGGCCGCGGCAAGCACGAAGGCGAGAGCGGGCCGAACCGAGGGCGCGCGCACAGCCCATGCTAGCGCACGGGGAGCGATTTGACAGGGCGCCCCGTTCTCGATGATAAATGTGCAGGCATGAACCAACTCAGTTCCAGCCGGTCGCGGGCCCGAGAGGTTGCTCACCTTCCGGGCTTTTGCGTTTTCAGGGAGTGTGAATGACTACGAAGCTGTCCGCGCTCATCATCGTGCTGCTCGCACTGGTCGCGGTTCCGTCGCGCGCCGCCGCGCAATCGGTCAACGGCCTGTGGGACGCCACGGTGCTCGTCAACAACGGCGCTCTTGCGATCCCGTTCCGCTTCGAGTTGTCGGGATCGGGCTCGAACGTGAAGGGCTCGTTCTTCAACGGCGACGACAAGACGACCTCGACTCGCGGCACGTACGTGAACGGCACGCTCTCGCTCAGTTTCGACGAACTGGGGACGACGCTCGACGCGACGTTGAAGGACGGCCGCCTCGCCGGCCAGTACTCGCGCGGGACGCGCGGCACGCCGTACCCGTTCGCGGCGAAGCGTTTCGCGCCGGTCACCGTTGGTGAGACCAATGTGCCGTCAATTGCCGGGCTCTGGAACGTGCAGGTGGGGAAGAGCTCGAAGGGCGAAGCGGCGTGGCAGCTCATCGTGCGCCAGTCTGGCGCGGAAGCGTCCGCGGTGATCCTCCGCATCGACGGCGACACCGGCGCGCTCACGGGTTCGTATCGCGACGGCACATTCGCGCTCAGTCATTTTTCCGGCGCGCGTCCGTTGCGTCTCGCCCTCACGCTCGCCGCGGACGGCACGCTTTCAGTGGTGCAGAACACGGACAACCCGCTGACGGCGCTGCGCGCCGAGCAGGCCGACGCGAAGGGACTACCCAAGCCGAGCGATCCGACGCGTTTCACCAGCGTCAAGGATCCGACCGAACCCTTCCGCTTCAGTTTCCCCGACCTGGACGGCAAGATCGTATCGAACACCGACGCGCGGTTCGCCGGCAAGGTCGTGATCGTCGCCATCGGCGGCAGCTGGTGCCCGAACTGCCACGACGAGACCCCGTTCCTCGTCGAGCTGTACAAGAAATACAAGAAGCAGGGACTCGAGATCGTCGAGCTGTCCTTCGAAGAGGAGGCGCAGATCAAGAACCCCGTGCGCGTGAAGGCGTTCAACAAGCGCTACGGTGTCGAGTACACCGTCCTGATTCCGGGCGAGCCGAAAGAGCTGAACGACAAGGTGCCGCAAGGAGCCAACCTGAACTCGTTCCCGACGACGTTCTTCCTCGGGCGCGATGGCCGGGTACGGAGCGCGCACGCCGGTTTCGCAGGCAAGGCGAGCGGCAGATTCCACACGGAGTTGAAGGAAGAAGTCACGGCGCTCGTTGAGCGGCTGCTGGCCGAGAAGCCCGTCCAGACATCCGCGGGGAAGTAACGCTCGGCTAAAGCCTTCGCGTTACGGGAGGACCGTGATCGATCCTGGCACAACGATCGGCGCCGTTCACCTGACGATTTCGGATCTGCGCCATTCCATCCGCTTTTACGAAGCCCACCTCGGCTTCGTCGTGCATCGCCAGGACGATCGGACCGCGTGGCTTGGGGCCGGCGGCCCCGATCTACTCATCCTCACGCAAGATGAAACCGCGCCGCGCGTCCGCGGCGCCACAGGGCTCTACCACTTTGCGATCCTCGTCCCGTCGCGCGCGGACCTCGCGCGATCGTTTCGGTTGCTGGTGCAGACCGGCATCGTCATGCAGGGCGCGGCGGACCACGGCGTCAGCGAGGCGCTGTATCTTGCCGACGAGCACGGCAACGGCATCGAGGTGTATCGCGATCGGCCCCGCGAGGACTGGCCGCAGCTCGCGGGGCATCTGCAGATGGGCGTCGAGCCGCTTGATCTCGAGATGCTGCTGTCAGAGGCGGGTGAAGCGGATAGCGGCGCGGGACTGGCGCCGGGTACAGTGATCGGCCACGTCCACCTGCAGGTCTCGCAGATCGCCGCGGCAGAAGCGTTCTACGTCGGGATCCTCGGGTTCGAGCTGACGCTGCGGTACGGCCGCGGCGCCAGTTTCGTGGCCGCCGGCGGCTATCACCATCACATTGGTCTCAATACGTGGGCCGGCGCCGGCGCGCCGCCGCCACCGTCCGGCGCGCTGGGCCTGCGCTATTTCGTCGTGACGCTGCCGAGCGCCGCCGCGCTGGCCGCCGTCGCCGATCGCGTGCGGGCGGCCGGCGTGCCGGCGGAACCGCTCGACGACGGGCTGCTGATTCGCGACCCGTCGAGAAACGCGATTCTGCTGGCTTCGCACGACTGAAGTCGTGCGCCACATCTGAAGTCGTGCGCCACGCCGAGCGCTTAGCCCTTAGCCATCAGCCCTTCTTTGTCCGGGTATACTCCGCCGCATGCGCGCAACCATTGCGACTCTCGCCGCCTCCGCGTACCTCGCCCTCGTCATCGCGACGCCGGGCGCTCAGGCGCCGGCCTACGATCTCGTCATCAGAAACGGCCGCATCGTCGACGGGACCGGGAGTCCGTGGTATCTCGGGGACCTCGCCGTTCGCAACGACACGATCGTCCGCATCGCGCCGCGGATCGATGCGCCGGCGACGCGCGTGATCGACGCGGCGGGAAAAGTGGTGGCGCCTGGGTTCATCGACATCCACACGCACGCGCGCCGCGGCATTTTCGATGTGCCGACCGCCGACAACTACGTGCGCCAGGGTGTGACGACGCTGATGGAAGGGCCGGACGGATCGTCGCCGCTGCCGATCAAGCCGTTTCTGGACAGCGTGGCTGCGAAGAAGGTGACGCCGAATTTCGGATTGTTCGTCGGACAGGGCACCGTGCGCGACGAGGTGATCGGGCCGCTCAATCGCAAGGCGAGCGCGGCAGAACTCGACAAGATGCGCGGGCTCGTCCGGCAGGGCATGGAGGACGGTGCGTTCGGGCTCAGCTCGGGTCTGTTCTACGTGCCGGGCACGTTCACGCCGACAGCCGAGGTCATCGAGCTGGCGAAAGTGGCCGGCCGGATGGGCGGCATCTACATTTCGCACATGCGCGACGAAGCCTCCGCGATTACCGAGAGCGTGCGCGAGACGATCGAGATCGGCGAGAAAGGCGGTCTGCCGACGCAGGTCACGCATCACAAGATCATCGGCAAGGCGAACTGGGGCAAGAGCGTGGACACGCTCAGGCTGATCGACGAGGCGCGCGCGCGCGGCGTTGATGCGACGATCGATCAGTATCCGTACACCGCCTCGTCCACCAGCATCCAGGCGGCGTTGATGCCGTCGTATGCGCTCGAAGGCGGACGCGCGGCCGTTCTCAAGCGTCTGCAGACGCCGTCGATGCGCAACGAGCTTCAGAAAGAAACCGCGCGCCTGATTCTGGAGGAGCGCGGCGGCGGCGATCCGCAGAACGTCCAGCTGGCGCGTTGCGACTGGGATCACTCGCTGGACGGCAAGCGCCTCGGCGACGTGACGAAGGGCCGCGGCCTGGCGGTCACCATCGACAACGCGGCGGACACCGCGCTGTGGATTGTCGAGAAGGGTGGCTGCGCCGGCATCTTCCATGCGATCAGCGAGGACGATCTGCAGCGCATCCTGCGTCACCCGGCGACGATGATCGGGTCCGACGGCGAGGTGCCGATCTTTGGTCAGGCGAATCCGCATCCCCGCAGCTACGGCACGTTTGCCCGCGTGCTCGGGCGCTACGTGCGGGAACTGAAGGTGATCACGCTCGAGGATGCGGTGCGCAAGATGTCGTCGTTCCCGGCGCAGCGGATCGGTCTCGCCGATCGCGGCGTCCTGCGCGAAGGCATGAAGGCGGACATCGCGATCTTCGATCCGGCCACGGTCCGCGACCTCGCCACGTTCGAGAAACCGCATCAGTATGCGGAGGGGGTCAGCCAGGTGATCGTCAACGGCCAGCTGGCATTTGAAAACGGCAGGATGACCGCCGCCCGTCCGGGGAGGGTCCTGCTCGGGCCTGCCGCGAAATAGCGGTGCGGGGGTACATTTGGTGACAAGTCGCGACGACAAAAGGCATCTTTTCTGTAGGACGGGCCTATACTCTTGGCAGCGTCGTGCGGTGCGATCATCAGGGGGCGGACTCTGGGGAAGAGCATGAAACAACTAGCGGTTGCGGCTGCGGTTACAGCGCTGTTCAGCGCCGGCGCGGCTGGCCAGCAGATAGCCACATCCAAGAGCGCGCAGACGCCCACCGCGCCGCCGACGTTGGCGGCATCGCATCCATCAGTCAAGCTCGGGACAAGCGCCGTGGCGAAAGCGGCCGGCGCTTCGTCCACGATTTCCATCGCCGCGCAAAACACACTGGTCGCGCAGAACTGCGCGTCGTGCCACAGCGAGCGCATGAAAGCGGGCCAGCTGGTGCTCTCCGGCTTCGACGCTGCGAAGATCGCGCAGCAGCCGGACGTCGCGGAAAAAATGATCCGCAAGCTGCGCACCGGCATGATGCCTCCGCCCGGCGCGCGGCGTCCTGACGCAGCGACCACCAAAGCCTTTCTCGCCGCGCTCGAAACCAAGATGGACGCGGCCGCCGCGCTGAATCCGAACCCTGGCTGGCGGCCGTTCCAGCGCCTGAACCGGTCCGAGTATCAGCACGCGGTGAAGGATCTGCTCGGCATCGACGTCGACGTGAACGCGTTCCTGCCGCCCGACACGATCAGTCGCGGCTTCGACAACGTCGCCGACGTGCAGGCGTTTTCGCCGACGCTGATGGAAAGCTATCTGCGCGCGGCGAGTTCGACGGCCCGCCTCGCGGTCGGTGACCGCAACGCGAGTGCGAACTCGGTCACCTACAAGATCGGCCGCACCGGCTCGCAGATGCGCCACGTCGAGGGCGCGCCGATGGGGACGCGCGGCGGCGTCTCCGTCGTGCACACATTCCCGGCCGACGGCGAGTATGTCGTCAAAGTGTCGCTGCATAACGAGCCGCTCGGTGGCATCTACGGCCGCACGACGATGGCGACGATGGACATCAAGGAACAGATCGAGGTGTCCGTGAACGGCGAGCGCGCGTCGCTGCTCGACCTGAACGTGCGGATGAGCGAGACGGATCCGAAAAACAGCCTCGAGATCAAGACGCCGCCGATTCACATCACGGCCGGCCCGCAGCGGATCTCGGCGGCGTTCATTCAGCGCTTCGACGGACCGGTGGACGACCTGCTGGTGCCGCTCGAGAACACGCTGGCCGACGTCAACATCAGCTTCGGCGTCACGGCGCTGCCGCACATGCGCGACATGACGGTCCTCGGGCCGTCGAGCGTCACCGGCGTGTCCGACACCGTCAGCCGCCGCGCCGTGTTCACCTGCCGTCCAACGACGGCGAAAGAAGAAGAGACCTGCGCGGCCGAGATCGTCAAAGGCCTGACGAGTCGCGCGTATCGCGGTTCTGCCACGCCGGACGATGTGCAGGACGCGATCACCTTCTACGAGCAGGGCCGCAAGACCGGCGACTTCGAAGCCGGCATCCGCATGGCGCTGCAATCCGTGCTGATGAGCCCGCGCTTCCTGTTCCGCCTTGAGCAGGCGCCCGCCACGATGCGCACGGTGAAGACGGCCTCGACGTACCGGATCAACGATCAGGACCTCGCATCGCGCTTGTCGTTCTTCATCTGGGGCACGGCGCCGGACGCGGATCTGATGAAGGCGGCCACACTCGGCACGCTGCGGACGGCGCTTGGCCTCGAGAAGCAGGTGCGCCGCATGCTGGCGGATCGCCGCTCCGACTCGTTGTCGACGCGCTTCGCCGGACAGTGGCTACGCCTGCAGGACCTCGAGAAGTTCCACCCCGACTACCTGCTGTTTCCGCAGTACGACGACACGCTGTCGCAGGCCATGCAGCACGAGACCGAGCTGTTTTTCGACAGCATCGTCCGCGAGGATCGTCCGGTGCTCGACCTGCTGACAGCCGACTACAGCTTCGTGAACGAGCGGCTCGCGAAGCACTACAACATCGCGAACATCACGGGCAGCGAATTCAAGCGCGTCCAGTTGCCGGAGTACCGCCGCGGTCTGTTCGGGCAGGGCAGCATCCTCACGCTGACGTCGGTCGCCGACCGCACGTCGCCCGTGCAGCGCGGCAAGTGGGTGATGGAAGTGCTGCTGGGGTCGCCGCCGCCCCCGCCGCCGCCGAACGTGCCTGCGCTCGACGACACGAAGGCCGCGATCGGCGGAAAGAATCTGACGACGCGCGAGCGGATGGAAGAGCACCGGAAGAATCCGGCATGCACGTCGTGCCACAAGGTGATCGACCCGCTCGGCCTCGCGCTCGAGAACTTCGACGCGACCGGCGCATGGCGCATCAAGGATAACGAGGTCGCCATCGACTCGACCGGCGATCTGTATGACGGCACGAAGATGGAAGGGCCGGCAGGCTTGCGTCAGGCGATCATGAAGCACTCCGACGTGTTTCTCCTGAGCTTCACCGAAAACCTGATGACTTACGCGCTCGGCCGCCGCGTCGAGTTCACCGATATGCCGGCGATTCGCGGCATCATCCGCGAGGCCGGCAGAAGCAACAACCGCATGTCGTCGTTCGTGCTGGGCGTGGTCAACAGCGGAGCGTTCCGCATGGCGAAGACCGAGAATCATCCATTGACCACCGAGGCTGAGCAGCCGAAGCGGTCGAATTCCGTGTCACGGTAGAGGAGAGCCGAATGTTGATTTCGAACAAGCACATTTCCCGCCGGGCGGTGTTGAAGGGCGTGGGCGTCACGATGGCGCTGCCGCTGCTCGACGCGATGATGCCGGTACGGACGCTGTTCGCGCAGGGCGCGGCCGCCGGTAAGAAACTCCGCTTCGTGGCGATTGAGATGGTGCATGGCGCGGCCGGCAGCACGGCCATCGGCGCCAAGAAGAATCTCTGGGCGCCGGCGGCGACCGGCAACAGCTTCGACCTGAGCCCGAGCTCGCTCAGCTCGCTCGAGCCGTACCGCGACTACGTGACGATTGTCAGCAACACCGACGTGCGGAATGCGGAAGCGTTCACGGCGCCGGAAATCGGCGGCGACCACTTCCGGTCGAGCGCGGTGTTCCTCACCCAGTCGCACTGCAAGCAGACGCAGGGATCGGATCTGCACGCCGGCGTCTCGATCGACCAGATCTTCGCGAAGACGCACGGGCAGGACACGCCGATTCCGTCGATGCAGCTGTGCATCGAGAACGTGGACCAGGCAGGTGGCTGCTCGTACGGCTATTCGTGCGCGTACACCGACTCGATCAGCTGGGCGTCGCCGGAGCAGCCGCTCCCGATGATCCGCGACCCGCGCGTCGTCTTCGATCAGCTGTTCGGCGTCGGCGCGACGCCCGCGGATCGCAAGGAACGCCGCTCGGAGGATCGCAGCATTCTCGACTGGCTCGGGACGTCGATCGGCCGCATGAAGAAGGATCTGGGCGCCGCGGATCGCGCCCGTCTGAACGACTACCTCGACGATGTGCGCGAAATCGAACGGCGCATCCAGAAGGTCGAAGCGCACAACGCGAGCGGCGAGAATCGCGAACTGCCGGGCGCGCCGATGGGTGTGCCGGACTCGTTCTCCGAACACGTGAAGCTGATGTTCGATCTGCAGGCGCTGGCGTTTGCCTCGGACATCACGCGCGTGTTCGCGTTCAAGCTGGGCCGCGACGCGTCGAACCGCGCGTTCCCGGACAGCGGCTACAAGGGCGCGTTCCACTCGGCGTCGCACCACCAGGACAAGGAAGATCGCATCCTGGATTTCGCGAAGATCAACACGTACCACGTCAGCATGGTTCCGTATTTTCTCGAGAAGCTGAAGAACACGCCGGACGGGGACGGCAACCTGCTCGACAACTCGGTCGTGCTGTATGGATCGCCGATGGGCAACTCGAACGTGCACAACCACAAGCGCGTGCCGTTGTTCCTGGCCGGCCATGCGGGCGGTGCGTTGAAGGGCAATCTGCACATCAAGGCCACTGATGGCACCCCGCTCGCCAACGCGATGCTGGCGATGGCGCAGAAGCTCGATCTCGATCTGCCGTCGTTCGGCGACAGCACGGGCGCGATGGACCTCAACGCCGCGGCGACGCCTGCGGCGACGGACAAAGCGTAGGGGCTTGGGGCTGGGGACTTGGGGCTGAATAACATGCTGCGAAAAATAGCGATGCTGGGCGCCATCGGCGCCGTTTCGTTCTCGGTGTTCCTGCACGCGGCGCCGAGTGCGCCGGTTGCCGATGCGGCGATGCAGGGCAATCGCGATGCGGTGCGCTCGCTGCTGAAGCAGGCGGCCGACGTCAATGCCGCGCAGGGCGACGGCATGACCGCGCTGCACTGGGCGGCGATGAAAAACGACGCGGACCTGGTGCAGACGCTCCTGTTTGCCGGCGCCAACGTGCGCGCGACGACGCGGATTGGTTCGTATACGCCGCTGATTCTCGCGGCGAAAAGCGGCAGCGGAGCGGTGGTCGCGCCGCTGCTGAAGTCGGGAGCCGACGCCAACAGCCAGACGTCCAACGGCACCACGGCGCTGATGCTGGCGGCCGCGTCTGGGAATACCGATGCGGTGAAGATGCTGATCGACGGCGGCGCCAGCGTCAACGCGA
>JAYVMG010000193.1:0-4326 GCA_043759095.1 Acidobacteriota bacterium
CCCATCGGCGTCGTCAGCAGCCAGTACGCCAGCACGACTGCCGTCAGCCAGCGCCGGCCCCACGATGCACTGCGCTTGACATACAGCAGCAGAACGCCCGCGCCGATCAGCAGCAGGAACAGCGCCGGAGACGACAAGCGCCAGTTGGCCTTCAGAACCGAAAGGATCGCGGTCATGAACCGGCGCCGACGGCGCCGAGCGGGAAGGCGGGGCCGAGGTTCCCCGCGAATTCGACACCCACGTAGAGGATGAAACGTTTATTGGACGGCAGCTGAAAAGTCTCCCACGCGAGCTCCCCCGCCTTCCAGCCCTGGAACAGCGGCGGGAACGCTTCGAGCTCCAGATAATCCAAGGCGCCAGACGGGTACGCGTGCACCCACACATGCCGGCGCGACCAGTCGCGCCGCGGGCTGAAGTACACGGTGATCTCCATGCGGCCGCCGGGGCCGGCATGCAGCGTGTAACCTTCCAGCACAGCCTCGCCGTGCATGTCGCTCGGGACCATCGCGCCTCCGCCCGCACGGATGACGTCCGCGGCCGCCGACCCGTTGCGCTGGCGTCCATCGCTCTGCGCGCGGATCATCGCCAGCGGCTCGCGCCGATCGTCTCGATCGTCTGATCGCCGGACGACCTGATCCAGCATCTCGGGCTCCAGCCGCCCCTTGGTCGCCACCACGCGCGCCAGCGCCCACAACTCCTCGCGGCGCTCGAGCTGTTCGCCCCGTCCGATCCGCTCACGCAGGCCGGCCAGCAGCACTTCGTCGCCGCCGGTCAGCACCAGCATCGGCTCGTCGGTCTCGATGCGGCGTAGCGCGGCCGATTCGGGATACGCGGCCACGCCGATGCGATAGAGCGCGGACGCACGGGCAAAGTCCTGCTCGGCAATCTCCGCCTTCACGGCCGTCGTGAAGTCGTCTGCGTTGAGTGGCTGATACAGCGGCCGCACGAATGCGACCAGCAGCACCAGGTTGAGCACCCACGCGCACGCCGCGATCCGGATCGGCCCGCTCTGCTCCGGCGCGAGGAGCACGCGCGGCCACCGCACGACGCGCGACGCTTCCACGATCACGGCGACGGCTGCGAGCATCGCGATGGCATACGTGATGGTGCGAATCAGATGATCGGCGTCGCCGTAATGATTCGCGTGAATGCCGGCCCGCATCGCGTCGCCTGGCGCCGTCGCCCACAACACGCCGAGTACTCCGGCCGCGACGGCCAGGCCGACGGCGAACACGCGCGGGCGCCGGCGCGCCAGCTCGATGACGCGCAGCCAGCCGGCAACAACCGCGATGATGATCGGCGTCAGCGACGGATACAGCCATCGACCGGTCGTGGTGCGCGCGATGAGGATGTTCGTGTAGAGAATGGGCGCGATCGTGAGAAGGACGCCCGCGGCGCCAATCCACGCGAAGCGGCGCTGCTCGCGGGTCAGCGGCACAGCCGGCGTGATCGCAAGCAGGCTCCACAGGCCCAGCCCAATCGCCACGAGAAGCGCCGCATACACCGGCGCCGGCAGCAAAATGCTTGGCTGGCCGAGCCAGCCGAAAAACCCGAACACCTGCTTGGGTACGAACTCGTAGGCCAGAAACGGCAAGGTGTCCGTATTCCACCAGCCCATGCGGTACGACGGCATCAGGGGCGCAAGAAACGTCGCGAGCTCTCCCGGAAGGCCGCGGCGGGCGACGAACGCGGCGCCAATCGCGGCGGGCACGGCCAACACCGATGCGGCGTATGCCCTGGCGCGCCAGGTCCTCTCCACGGCGAGCAACGCGAACGGCAGGAGCAGCGCGAGAAAGTACGCCTGCCGATCCGACAACGGTGCGAGCGCGATGATCACGGCCGCGGCGATCCAGAACGGTACGCGGCTGATCCGTTCCCATACCCTGGCGGCGATGAGCAGGTACGCGGCCGACGCGAGCAGCGACGTCGTCGCTTCGGGATGTACCTTCGACGCGAAGAAACTGACGCCCGGCATGGCGAGGACCAGTCCCGCCGTCAGGTAGGCGAGATCATCGCGTCCGAACGACAACCGCGCCGCCTGGAAGATCAGGGTCAGCGTCGCGGTCCACAGCATCACTGTCAGCAGCCGCAACAAGTACAGACGGTTGATGTCGCTGCGCGCGAAACCGTCCGAGCGGCCGTGCATGTACATGTTCACGCGGCCGCGCTGGTTGCTGATGAAACGGAATGCCGGGTTGTATCTGGCCTGAAAATCGCGGGGCGGCCCTGCCGTCAGGAGCAGCGCGGGCTTCATGACCAGCGCATACAGCGGCAAGACGCCCGTGGGGCCGCCGCGCGCGGTCGCGATCAAATCCTTGTAGAACGCACTCTCGTCGGGTCCTTCGAACGGAGGCACCACGACCATCCAAGCCACGAGCGTCACAAGCGCAGCCGCCCCGGTGAGCCACGGCGCGGATCGTGGTCGTGGTCGTGAAGATGGCGGCACAGCGTCTATGACACGTTCTTGCGCAGGGATGACGCCGGATCCCCCGCTGCCGCCTCGTCGTCGCCGACGACGATCGACTCGAGCGCCACGTGCAGGCGCGAGAGCGAGATGCCCTTCTCGGCGCAGAGCGCTTCGATCTCGCGGAGGCGGCTGACGTCGATCATGCGTGCGCTGATCACGACGGAATCGACCGCGCCGCTGAGGATCAGCGCCGACAGCGACCGATAGTCGCCGAGGACCGGGTAGCCCTGCACGCGCATCCGCTGCTTGCGCGGGTCATCGTCGATGAAGCCGACGATGGTGTTGCGCGCATCCTGCGACTTGGTGAGTTCGCGGACGATCAGCGCGCCGCCGTCGCCCGCGCCGTACACGACAACGCGCGTGGCCGCCTTGCGGCTGCGATGGAGCGCCTCCGCCAGTAGCCGGAACGACGCGCGCGAGCCGGTCAGCAGGAACGCCACCAGCATCGCGTAGATGACGAACACCGTCCGCGAATAACCCTCGAAGCGAAGGAAATACATGATGGCCAGCTGGGCGGACGCCGCGCCAAAGATCACCCCTTTGCCGATGTCCACGGTATCCATCAGCCCGAAATACCGCCAGACTCCGCGGTAGACGCCGACCGCGAACAGCGCCAGCATCTGCGCGCAGACGAGAAGCGGCAGCGAGCGATAGAAGAGGCTGAAGTTGCGATTGAAGTCGAGGCCTTCGAACCGGAGACGGAACGCGGCGTAGTACGCCAGCGTGACCAGGCAGAGGTCCAGCAGCACTTCCGCCACGCGCCGCTTGTACATGAAGTCGGCGACGAGCGGCGTCGTCCGCGACGGATCCAGCGCCTTGGTCTCCTCGTCGTTGTAGACGCGGACGCGCGACAGGTAGACGGCGAAGATCGCCATCGCGATGAAGAACAGCGCGGCGAACAGGCCGGACCAGCTCAGGTTGTAGAAGTCGACGGCGATCCCCAGCGCGCCGCCCACGGCGGCGAGCAGCCACAGGACACCGACGGCCGCGCGCTCGGACAACCCGATCGCGACAAGGCGGTGCGAGGAGTGATCGCGGCCACCGTCGGCCGGCGATCGCCCGGAAAAGATGCGCGAGAGGGTGACCAGGGTGGTGTCGAAGATCGGAATCAGCAGCACGAGCAAAGGCACGGCGACGATGGTGAGCGGATTCGATTTCGCGGCGGTCTTGTCGCCCTGTGTCAGCGTGATCGCGGCAAAGCTGAGCCCAATCAGCAGGCTGCCGCTATCGCCCATGAAAATCGACGCGGGATGGAAGTTGTAGACCAGAAAACCAGCGAGCGCGCCGAGCAGCAGAGCGAGGTATTGCGTCTGATAGAACGCTTCCGTGCCGGCCGTCGCGGGCGTCAAGCCGACCAGTAGGGCGCCGCCGACGATCAGCGCGATGCCGGCGCACAGCCCATCCATGTTGTCGAGGAGGTTGAACGCGTTCGTCATGCCGACGACCCACACCAGCGTCAGCATGGTGTCGAACGTCAGCGATGAGGTCCAATTGAGCCGGTAGCGGAAGAACAGCAGAACCGACGCCAGCGCGATTTGAATGACGAGCTTGGTCGATGGCTTCAGCGTGACGATGTCGTCGGCGAGACCTGCGAAAAAGATCAGGCCCACGCACGCGGTGAGGACGGGGATGCCGGCCGCGGCGTGAAACACCGCGAGCCCGGTGAAGAGCGTGATGCCGATCGCGACGCCGCCCCACAGCGCGATCGGGCGGCGATGCCAGCGGTCTTCGCGCGGGTGCGAGACAAACCCGTAGCGTGTCGCGACCAGTCGCACCAGCGGAACCAGCCCCAGCGAGGCGGCGAACGCGAGCGCAAACGGCCACGCCGCGGCTGCCGCCGCGAGTTTCAATTGTGGCAA
>JAYVMG010000194.1:0-11437 GCA_043759095.1 Acidobacteriota bacterium
CCACGTCGACCGTCAGCGTCCGCGCGCACCGGCCGGTGTCGACAATCTGTTGAGCCAGCGAACGCGCGTCAGCTTCGGAATCGCGATACAGAATCACCACGTCGTAGCCGCGCGCGGACAGCGCCGTGCATAGATGCCGGCCAAGCCGGCGTGCGCCGCCAGTGACGACGGCCACCGGACAAGACCCGGCATTGGCGCGTGGCTCGCTCATGCGCGGACGCGCTCGACGCGCACGAACGAGCAGGCGGCAGCCGGCACGGCGGCGGGCTTGCGAATCTCCAGCCTCACCGTCCGCACCTGCGCCAGCCGCGCGAGCAGCATGGCCGCCGTCTCCTCCGCCATCGTTTCGATCAGCTGAAACGCGCGACTGCGCACGAGTTCCGTGACGCCGCGCGCCACGCCGTCGTAGTCCACCGCGTCCGCGATCGCATCGGAACCGGCCGCGGCGGCAAAGTCGTAATCCAGATCGATGTCCATGATCACCGTCTGAGGCGTCTGCCGTTCGTGCTCGTAGATGCCGACGATGCAGTCCACCTGCAGGCTTTTGAGTCCGGTCGTTCCGATCATCGCGTCCTCTCTCCGAGATTGTGTACGCCGGACGTCACGCGGGCCGGCGCGCCACCCACACCTGCTCGTGCGCCGTCGCATCCGAGAACGGCGTGTGGGAGAAGTCACCGTAGCACGCTTCGATGTCGAACCCCGCCTGCGTCAGCAGGTCGCGCGCCTGCGATGGCGCGAGCCAGCTGAGGCTCAGCCGGCGGTGGCGGCGCCGCACGAGCAGACCGTCTGCGTCGAGCTCGTCTTCCCACGTCACGACCCGGATCGAGTGCGCCGGCTCGTTCACCAGCGAGGTCACCCACAGCAGCGCATCCGCGCCGGATGCGGTGTGATACTCCGCTCTCAACTGCACCCGTCGCATGTGCGCGATCAGATCAGGGGTCATCAGGAAATCATCAAAGATGAATCGGCCGCCTGGCCTGAGCTGTGAGAACACGTGCGCGATGGCGAGGCGCTTGTCCTCCAGCGACTGCAGATGGCCGATGCTGTGGTACGGCAGGGCGATCAAAGCGGCGGGCGACTCCAACTCGAAGGTGCGGAAGTCGGCGCGCATCAGCGTGAGTTTGTCGAGTACGCCGGCGTCCACGGCGCGGCGGCGGCAGAGATCGAGCATGGCCGCCGAGAGATCGACGCCAATCACGACGCGGCCCTGGACGGCGGCCTGCACCGCTATGCGACCATCGCCGACACCAAGCTCGACCACCGGTCCGTCGGCGTCGGCATACGCGTTCAGATAGAACGGCAGATTGGCGTGCGTCGACGCGGCGGTGTCGGTCCACACGGAGTAGATGTCGGCGAAGCTGTCGTACTCGGAGGCAGGAGAAGTCAGAGACAAGAGAATATACCCTCGCGCGCGCGGTGGCCGTTGCGCGTTAGAATCGGCCGTTCGCCGATTGTCCCTTTCGCGAAGGAGACGGTATGAAGATCCTGCACGCTGCGTTCGCCGCTGTGACCCTCGCCACCGTGGCGGCCTTCTACGTGCCCGCGTCTGCGGCGTCTGCGCCAGGCGACGCCGCGCTGGCGGCGCCGGCGACGTGCGAAAGCCTTGCGTCACTGGCGTTACCGCACGCGACGATCGACTCCGCCCAACCGGTGGCCGCGGGTGCATTCACAGCGCCAGCCGGTGGGCGAAGCGGAGCGCCGAATCCGTACGCGAACACGCCGGCGTTCTGCCGTGTCGCGGCCACGCTGACGCCGAGCAGTGATTCCAACATCAAAGCCGAAGTCTGGCTGCCGGCATCGGGCTGGAACGGAAAGTATCAGGCGGTTGGCGGCGGCGGCTGGGCGGGCGTCATTTCGTATCCGGCCATGGCGACAGCCGTGGCTGCGGGCTACGCCACCGCGAGCACCGATACCGGTCACACCGGCGGCACGGCGGATTTCGCGCTCGGTCATCCGGAGAAAGTGATCGACTTCGGCTACCGCGCGATCCACGAGACGACGGTGCTGGCAAAGCCGGTCATCGATGCGTTCTACGGCAGCGCGCCGAAGGTGTCGTATTTCAACGGCTGCTCCACCGGCGGGCGGCAGGCGATTACGGAAGCGCAACGCTACCCGAACGATTTCGACGCGATCGTCGCGGGTGCGTCCGCGTGGGACGGCATGCGCATGCACTCGGTGCGCGTGGCGATCAGCCAGATCGTGAACAGCAATCCCGACGGCGTGATTCCGCCGGCCAAGCTGCCGATGATGCACGCGGCGGTGCTCGACGCGTGCGACGCGCTCGACGGCGTGAAGGACGGCGTCATCGAAAACCCGCTGCAGTGCCACTTCGACTACGCGAAGCTGGCGTGCAAGGGCGCCGACGGTCCGGATTGTCTGACGCAGGGACAAGTCGAGTCGGCGAAAGCGCTGACCTCGCCGCTCAAGAATGCCAAGACAGGCGCGGTGATCGACCAACGCCACCTCATGCCCGGCGCAGAGCTCGGTTTTGCAACGCTCGGCGGCGCGGCGCCGCTCGGCTTGTCGGCGTCCGGCCTGGCGAACATTCTCTTCAAGGATCCCAACTGGGACTGGCGCACGTTCGAAGCGGCCAAGGACATCGACCGGGCCGCGAAGGCCGACGGCGGCGCGCTGTTCTCCGGCGATCCGAACCTGAAGCCGTTCTTCGATCACGGCGGCAAGCTGCTGATGTATCACGGCTGGACCGATCAGCAGGTGACGCCGCTGGAAAGCACGATCTACTACGACAACGTCTTGAAGACCGTCGGCAAAGATGCGGCGGCGAAAGGCATTGCGCTCTACATGGTGCCGGGAATGAATCACTGTCAGGGCGGCGCCGGCACCGACACGTTCGACAAGATGGCGGCGATTGAAGGCTGGGTGTTGAGCGGCAGCGCTCCCAAGCAGATCACCGCGGCACATCGCACGGCAGGCACGGTGGACAAGACACGTCCGCTCTGCCCGTTCCCGCAGGTCGCGAAGTACAAGGGCGCGGGCGACACCAACGATGCGGCGAACTTCGCGTGCGGGCTTCCGTAAGACGCGACGCTACGTCGAGACGTAGCGCATGGACAAATCGACTGCGTGCAGGTGTTTGGTGAGTGCGCCAAGCGACACGTAGTCGATTCCTGCGCGCGCGAGAAATGCGATGCGGGCCTCATCCACATTGCCCGACACTTCCAGCTTGGGCCTCCCGACGCCGGCCGCAGCGCTGACCCGCACGGCCCGTTCCACGGAGGCGTCGTCGAAATTGTCCAGCATCACGATGTCTGCGCCTTCCGCGATCGCGTCCTCGAGCTGAGCCAGCGTTTCAACTTCCACTTCAATCGGCGCGCCTGGGCTGACTTCGCGAGCGCGCCGAATCGCACGAGCCACGCTGCCGGCCGCCGCGATATGGTTGTCTTTGATCAGGAACGCGTCGTAGAGACCGAGGCGGTGATTGTGGCCGCCGCCGCAGCGCACCGCATATTTCTGAGCCAGCCGATGGCCGGGAATGGTCTTGCGCGTATCCAGCAATTGCATGGACACACCGGCGAACCGTGTCGCGCAGAGAAATGTCGCGGTGGCGGTTCCACTCAGCATCTGCACGAAGTTCATGGCGCAGCGCTCGCCCGTCAGCAAGGCACGCGTGGGGCCGGTCACCGAACACAGCATCGCGCCGGCCTCGACCCAATCACCGTCCGCGACGCGCCACTCGACGAGCACGCGGGCGTCCAGCTGCGCGAAGACGGCATCAAACCAGGCCGTCCCGCATAGGCACATGGCCTCGCGCGTCATCAGGTTGGCGCGCCCCGTGTCGCCTTCGTCGATCAATCGCGCCGTGATGTCGCCCGCGCCGACATCTTCCGCGAGCGCGGCCCGCACGCTGGCATCAATGGTGTCTCGAGGGACCGGGCGGTGTGTCGGCGGCACCGGCATCATCGCGCCGCGGCGTTGAAATCCAGCATGCGCTGCAAGGGCACCATGGCGCGTGCACACAGATCCGGATCAAGCTCGATGACATTGCGATCGTGCTCGAGACAATCGGCGAGGTTGTAGAGCGTGTTCATGCCCATCCACGGACAGTGGGCGCAACTGCGGCAGGTGGCCCCGCTACCGCCGGTGGGCGCGGCGATGAGCGTCTTGTCCGGCACGGCCTGCTGCATCTTGTAACAGATGCTCTGTTCGGTCGCGACGATCAGCACGTCGTGAGGCAGGCTCCGCGCCGCGGCGATCAGTTGCGACGTCGAGCCGACGGCGTCTGCCAGGGCGATCACGTCGCGCGGTGATTCCGGATGCACGAGGATCGCGGCGTGGGGATATTGCCGCTGCAGATCGGCGATTGCCCGCGCCTTGAACTCTTCGTGCACGACACACGCGCCGTCCCACAGCATCATGTCCGCGCCGGTCTCGCGTTGCACGTAGTCACCAAGGAAGCGATCCGGCGCCCAGATGATCTTGCGCCCTTGCGCGTCGAGGTGCTCCACGACCTTGACGGCGATGCTCGATGTCACCACCCAGTCGGCGCGCGCCTTCACCGCCGCAGAGGTATTCGCATACACGACGACAACGCGGTCTGGATGCGCATCGCAGAACGCGGTGAATTCGTTCGCGGGACAGCTGAGATCGAGCGAGCACTCAGCCTTCAGGTCCGGCATGATGACGCGCTTGCCCGGGCTGAGAATCTTCGCGGTTTCGCCCATGAAGCGCACGCCCGCGATCACGAGGGTCGAGGCGTCGTGCTGAGCCCCGAAGCGCGCCATCTCGAGGGAGTCCGCCACGATGCCGCCGGTCTCCTCAGCCAGTTGCTGGATGCAGGGATCGACATAGTAGTGAGCGATCAGGGTCGCGTGCTCGCGGCGCAGGCGCGCATTGATCTGATCGCGCCAGAACTGGACGTCAGCGCCTTCCGGCCGGGTGGGCCGCGACGGCCAGTGCATGTCGACGCGATCCCGCAGCGTGGCCGCGCGTTGTGCGGTCTGCATCATGAGGCTCGACTTCACGGTTGGGGCCCGCCCACTGGGTGTCGCAAGGCCCTATTATAAAGGCCGACGAAGGACCCTTGCCGCTGAACACCCTGGAGGAGGGCGATATGAACAACGACGACCGCGGAACCATCTCACGGCGCAAGCTGCTGCAGACCCTGGGGGTCGCAGCCGTCGCCGCGCCGCTATCCGTATTCGCGCAGGGCCGCTGCATGCTGACCTTCGGCGCGCCGGCGTGCAACACCACCGGCATCACACCGATCTTCGAACCCACGGGTTGGAAAACGGTGGCGCTCGACCACATCACCTTCACTGTCGCGGACTATCAGAAAGAAGCCGCGTTCTACATCGCGCTGATGGGGTGGAAGCTCCGCAGCGATGACGGCAAGCAAGCCGTGCTCGACATAGGCGACTGGGGATCGGCGATCTTCAAGCAGGCCGCGCCGGGCGCATTTGAAACCGCCGCCGTGAAGTCCTTCTCGTTCGCGATCGATCAGTGGAACGCGACCGAGGTCGAGGCCGAGCTGCGCAAGCGCGGCATGACTCCGGTGGCCGACAACGACGGCCACGGGTTCGAGAGCTTCTGGGTGAAAGATCCGGACGGATGGGATCTGCAGATCAGCAACGGCAGCGGTCTGGTGAAGAGCCGCAAGACCGAGCCGGCGACCGCCACGCTGTCGGAACCGGCGCCGTTTTCCTCGACGGGATGGAAGACGATCTGGCTGGACCACTTCTCGTTCAACGTGAGCGACTACAAGAAAAGCGTCTCGTTCTACAGCAGCCTTCTCGGTTGGACGCCGACCTACGACGAGGGCAGCCAGAACGAACTGCTGATCGGCGACATCGGCGACATCATCATCCGCGGCGGCAACCCGCTCGACCCCGGTTTCGGCAAGACCGGCGGACGCCGTAGCGGGATCGATCACATTTCCTTCGGGATCGCACCCTGGGACACGGACGGCGTGAAGGCCGAGCTCGAGACGCGCGGCCTCCGCGCGCAGATCGACACGTCCAGCCGTCACCTGGGACCCGACGGCGCCTACGTGCCAGACGAGATTCACACGGCCGCCTTCAAGAGCTATCACACGGCCACGCCCAATGGCTTCAACCTGCAGATCAGTTACGTCACCCACGACAACCGGCTGGCGCTGCCGAACGCCGTGAAGCCCAAGCCGACCGCCGGCCGGTGATCTGGTAGAATGTAAGCACTCCTAACAATTATGAGCACAGCCATGTCCATCAGATCCCGCCGCGCCACGGTGACCGTAAGCCTCGGCGTCGCCATGAGCATCGTGGCGTGCTGGGCCGTCGCCGCCGGCGCGCAGCGTCAGCAGACGCCCATGCCGCTCGAACCACTGCGTGAGCGCGGCTCCAGCATCACACCGGCGTTCGAAGGCTGGTTCAACAATCCCGACGGCACGTTCAGCATGCTCCTCGGCTACTACAACCGGAATACCAAGGAGCCGCTCGATATCCCCGTGGGGCCGAACAACCGCGTCGAACCGGGAGTCCTCGACCAGGGTCAGCCGACGCACTTCGAGATCGGCCGCCAATGGGGCGTGTTCATCGTCAAGGTGCCGAAGGATTTTGGCGCCCAGGCGGTCACCTGGACGATTGTGGCAAACGGCGAGGCGCAGGCCATCCCGTTCACCCTGAATAAGGGCTATCCGATCAGTCCGTACAAGGAACTCGGGATGGGCAACCAGCCGCCCGTGCTCGCCTTTTCGGCGGGTGGCGCCAGAGTGACCGGTCCGCCCGTTGGCGTGTCTGCCAGCTTCACCGGAACCGTGAACCAACCGATCGCCATCAGCGTTTGGGTCGAAGATCCCAAGGCGCCGGGTGAGGCCGAGGCACCGCCGGCGATATTTGGGCCCGTTGCCAAGGTCGCGACCGTCTCGTTCCACAAGTTCCGCGGGCCCGGGAAAGTGACCTTCGATAAGGGGCGTATCCCCGTCGAACAACAGGGCGCGATGATCAGCGCAGCGGCCACCTTCGGGGCGCCTGGCGATTACCTGCTGCGCGTGCAGGCCAACGACGAATCGGGTGAGGGCGGCGGCGGCTTTCAATGCTGCTGGACCAACACCTATGTAAAAGTGACCATTCAGTAGACTACAGTGCAGAGAGCAGGGAGCTTGAAGATGATGCTGAAGCATGGACTCACGCGGAACGTCTCGGTCGGCGCCTGGGCGCTGAGCGTGGCGCTGATGCTGCCGGCGGTCGCCGCAGCCGCCGACGCGGCGAAGACCCCGACATTCACCAAGGACATCGCGCCGATCTTCCAGGAGAAGTGCGAAGCGTGTCATCGCCCCGACTCGATGGCGCCGATGTCGCTCATGAGTTTCGCGGAATCGCGGCCGTGGGCGAAGTCGATTAAGGCGCGCGTCAGCGACCGCCAGATGCCGCCGTGGCAAATCGATCGGACCGTCGGTATTCAGAAATTCAAGAACGACCGATCCCTCACCGACGATCAGGTCGAGCTCATCACCCGCTGGGTGGACGCCGGTGCACCGCAGGGCGACCCGAAAGACATGCCCGCGAAGAAACAGTGGTCCGACGGTCAGGGCTGGAATTTCGCGGCGACGTTCGGCCAGAAAGAACCGGACCTGATCATCAAGTCGTACGACTTCACCATGCCCAAGGTGTCGCAGGACGTGTGGGACAAACGCATCACACCGTCGGGCATCACCGAGCCGCGATGGGTTCGTGCGATTGAAATCCGGCCCGAGACGCTCCCGGGCCGCAAGATCACGCATCACGCGATTGCGTACCTCGAACAGACCGATCCCAACGCCCCGGCGGCCACCGGCCTGCCCGCGCCGTTCATGGAATGGGCGGTCGGCAAGCAGGGCGAGATGATGCGCCCCGACACCGGCAAGCTGCTGCTCCCCGGCTCCAAGTTCCACTGGGACATTCACTACTCCCAGGCCGGTGAAGAAATCACCAGCAAAGTGGAAATGGGCATCTACTTCTATCCGAAGGGACAGGAGCCGAAGTTCCGCACGTCGCTGTCGCTGGTCCCAGCGGCGCTCGGCCTGTTGGATATCCGTCCCAACACCGTCGTGATCGAGGAAGGCTTCACCACCCTCCGCGAGGCGGCCCGCATCGACAGCTTCCAGGCGCACATGCATCTGCGTGGCAAGGCGATGATGCTCGAAGCGCTCCTGCCGAGCGGCCAGAAGCAGGTGATCAGTCTGGTCAGCGACTTCAACTTCAACTGGATGACCACCTACGTCTACGCCGACGACGTGGCGCCGCTGCTGCCGAAGGGAACGATCCTCAAGGTGACGGCGTGGCACGACAACACGACCGCCAAGAAGAGCAATCCCGATCCGAATCAGTGGGTCGGCTGGGGCGACCGCACGGTCGACGAAATGGCGCACGCCTGGATCAACATCGTCTACATGAAAGACGACGACTTCAAGATCGAACAGGACAAGCGCCGCGCGCTGGTCACGACAACGACGAACGAACGGCAGTAAACCTCCGCGCTATTTACTCGACTGCTTACACGGCCTGCATCGAAGACGGCGGATCGCTGGCGGGAAACGAATCGTCCAGGGCCTGGTCGAGCGCGTCATACGACTGCCGGCTGTGCTTGAGCCGCAGACCGATCGCCGCGAGCGGACGCCGGAAGAACAGTGCGCCCGCAATACAACTCATCCCTAACGCCGCAACCCAGGCGTCGCGGTTCGACCGCTGCCGAACGGACGAGGCGATTAGCAGCGCACCACCCGTGACCGCGGCATATTGTCCAGGACTCATGGCTGGCCTCTTGTGGAGATCATGCCAGACGGACGGTCCCCGTTCAGGCGTGAGATTCAGCGAAGGCGGTTCGTGGTGTGTCATCCGCTCGACTGCTGCACACGGGGCGCCAGCGCCAACCACAGCAGCAGCGCGCATCCGGAAGCACGCGGGATCTACACAGGCAGCGAGATCTCGACGCGTGAGCCGGTGACTTTGGACTCAATCGCGATCCGCCCGTCGAGGGCCACGACGCGATCGCGCAGGCTCGCGGGCCCTCGGCTCGATCCCACCAGTTCATCGTGCTCCACGCGGCCTCGAAACGGAAAGCCCCGGCCATCGTCGCTGATCACAATCTGCAGCACGTCCACGCCGCCGTAGAGGTCCACCGACACCCTCGACGGGTGCGCATGCTTCATGGCGTTGACGATGGCCTCGTGGATCATCAACCGGACGGCTCTCGCGTGAGCCTCGGGCAGCGATAGGGCGGCCGGCGTCAGGCGAATGACGATCGGCGTCTTCCACTCCGCGCCGAGCCGGATGCGCATGGCTTCCAGGTCCTGCGAGAGCTGGCCGGCATCGGACGCCGTTCGGGCTGTCGGCTTGATGTCCTCGATGAACAGGCGCAGCTCGCGCTGCTCGATCGCGATGCTCCGCTCGATCGCCAGCAGCCGATCGCGCGATGATGCCGCGGCATCTTCGGCGATGGCCTGCAGCTCGAAACGGATGCCGGTGAGTGTCTGCAGCACGCCGTCGTGCAGGTCGCGCGCCAGTCGAATGCGCTCTTCCCGGATGGCCACACCGTGCATGCGGCCTCCGAGAAATACCTGGTCGAACGACGCGCCGACCTCGCGCGCCACCACGTCGATGATCGGCGCCAGGTCCTCGCCGACATCGGCAAGACCGCTGAAGAACACGCGGCCGACCAGATGCTCTGTGCGGAACGGTGCGGACGCGCAGCGCGGTTCAACGAGCCGCGCCGCAATGGCCGCGTGCATCCACGGGCCGCGCCACCGGGTGATCGCGCCGTTGTGGCTGACGAGGACGGCGGCGTTCTCCCCCGCCGGATCGAGCGTGAGCAGCGTGGCGCCCGCAAACGCCTCCGGCACGAACGGAGTCAGTTCCGTGGGCGGATGCTTCTCGACGTCGCTCCGGTCCGACATGTCGTCGGCGAGGTAGACCCACGGTTCGTCTTCCGCCTCCCACACCGCCAGCGCGTGCGCCGATCCGACGACCGTCGCGGCGTGCTGCAGGATGGTCCGTGCGCCCTCGGACATCTCGGGGCCGATCAGCACAGGCCAGCCGCTGACTTTGCGGAGTGTGTTAGTGGCCAGCTGCAGATCACGCAGCGACTTTCGCAGCGCGTCCTCAGCCCGCTGGCGCGCATAGCTGAATGACGCCGTGCCGACGGCCACCACCATGAACACGGCCAGCCGGATGGCGTCGTCGAGGCCGATGTTGAATGAGAACCGCGGCGGCACGAAGAAGTAGGCGAGCGACAACGTCGACAGCACGGTCGCGAGCAGCGCGGGACCGTAGCCCGCGTACATCGCGGGGAGGATGATCGCAGGGAAGAACAGCAGCGCGATGCTGGGCGCGACCCACGGATAGATCAGAAAGGTGCCCGTTGTGGCTGTCACGACCGCGAGCACCGCGGCCAAGTAGCCCAACAACGGCCGTCTAAGACGCACGGGGCTCATGCGCAATCATCATGACACGCGTGCCCGCGCGATTCTCTCTACCGAAGGGTGTATGGGTCGGCGCAGGCTGAAGCCTTCGCGCTACGCTTTGACTACAATCAGGACCGTCGAAAGGCGGTCCTGTGACGATGACGGCGGAAGCGGAGACGAAGTACCACACGTCGGGGATCGTGCCCCTGACGCGGCCGCAGCTGGTCGGCACGCTGACCGGCTTGCTGCTCGCGGCCCTGCTCGCCGCCATCGATCAGACCATCGTCGGCACCGCCGAGCCGCGCATCATCGCGCAGCTGTCCGGATTCGATCGCTATCCCTGGATCGCCACCGCCTACCTGCTGACATCAACAGTGTCGGTGCCGATCTTTGCCAGCCTGTCCGACATCCACGGACGCAAGCCGTTCTTCCTGCTCGGCGCGACGCTGTTCGTGTTGACGTCCGCGCTCTGTGGAGCCGCGGGCAAGCTGACGTTCCTGCCACTCGACGGCATGGGTCAGCTGATTCTGTTTCGCGGGATGCAGGGCGTCGGCGCGGGCATGGTGATGGGCCTGCTGTTCACGATCGTCGGCGACATCTTCTCGCCGGCCGAACGCGGACGCTATCAGGGATTGTTCGCGGCGGTCTGGGGTGTGGCGTCGATCTTCGGACCGACGCTCGGCGGATGGCTGACCGACAACTGGTCGTGGCGCGCCTGCTTCTGGGTGAATCTGCCCGTCGGCGCCGTCGCCGTGGCCGCGATCTACTTCGAGTTTCCGCACATGAAACCGCGCGGATCCACGCGAAAGCTGGACTGGACCGGCTTCGCGACGCTCATCGGCACGGTCGTGCCGCTGCTGCTCGCGCTGACGTGGGCCACGCAGTACGGCTGGACGTCGACGCGCGTCGAGTCGCTGATCGCGTTGTCGGTGGTCATGCTGGTGGCGTTCCTCGTCACGGAGTCCAGAGCGTCTGAGCCGGTGATTCCACTCGGGCTCTTCAAGGATCCGATCATCGCGATCTGCTCGGTGTGCGCGTTCGTGCTCGGCATGGGCATGTTCG
>JAYVMG010000195.1:0-11435 GCA_043759095.1 Acidobacteriota bacterium
GGCATCGGCGTCGCCCGCTTGCATCTGCGCCGCCTCGGCCGACCGCAGTACGAAACGAACGGTGACATCGGCGTCGCCGGCCGCATCTGCGATCTCCGATGCGACCGCGCTGACATCGAACCTGAACAGCCGCTGCCCGAGACGCACGGTGACGGCGGCGCCTGGCGCCAGCGTGGTCTCACCGATCCGGCACGACGACTCGGCCACGGTGCAACGAACCCGAACGGTCGCCAGCACCTGCAGCGTTTCGAGCGCCGCCGGTACGGCATCGCGCCCGACCGTCAGGTTTGCCACGTCGGGCTGCGGACGATCGACCGCGACGATCTCCATCGACTCGCCGGGGTGAGCCGAGCCGAGGCGCGCGCCTTCGCCGAGCAGCGGGACGTCGCCCGCGGCCAGTCCGGTGAAGGCGCCGTCCAGACGGAGCGCAGCGGTGGGGGGGCGGACGAGCGCAGGCGCGACAGAGGTTAGCGTGAACGCGGCCCGCACGATCGCGAGTTGGCGTGTCTCGTTGAAGAATACCAGGTCGTAGGTGCCTGCTCCCATCCGATCGGGCAGTTGGACCTCGGCGAGCGAAGGGCTCTCCACCATCCACTGCGCCTGCGTGTGGTTCACCAGCGTGTATCCGTCTGTCGGTGTTTCGTCCGGGTGAACGAAATCAGGGTCGCCGCCGCTCCGCTGCACGAACACGCGCTGGTACGGCAGGAAGTCACGCCCGTGCAGGCGGATGCGCGCGCCGCTCGTCGCCGGCTGAGTGGCGGGCTCGACCGACGCGATCTCCGGACCGCCCGGCAATCGGAACACCCGGTACGCCGTGAACAGTCCGGCCGCCGCGACGACCGCCAGCACCGCGATGCCGGTGTCGACGAGATTGAACCGGCCGAGCAGGCGTCCACGATCGTCGATCAGCGTCACGGCGTCCGCGCGCCATCCGCGCTCAGGCTGACGATCGTCCCGTGCAGAAGATACGCAGACGTTTCGAAGTCCAGCCGCGACCCGAGGCGCACGGGCGCGTTGCGCGCGTCGAGATCGCCCGACGGCAGGCGGGGAAAACGCACGAGCGCACGGACGCGGACGAGCGGCGCCTCGAGCGCGAAACGCTCGCCCGCCAGCGGGCTGTCGAGAACGGCGTCTCCGACAAACGGCGCCGCCTCGATCACGCGCACGATGCGCGTGGGGCGCAGCGAGCGCGCGCCCGGCACGCCCGCGTCGCTGTCGCCGGCGTGCACCCAGTTCTGGGCGCCAGGCCAGCCAATGAAATCGACGACCGCCTCACCCGTCGGACCGTCCACGAGCGATGACGCCGGCCCATCCGGACCAACGTCGTCCACCTTGAACTGCAGCGCGCCTGCCGCGAACGGCAGCGCAAGCACGCCGTCCGCGACGACCGGCTGGGCTGCGAACAGGCAGCGTGCGCCGGTAAACGCACAGCGCAGGCGCAGCGTCGCGGACCGCTGCACCTGGCCGTCGATGCGGACCCAGGTCTTCACGAGGCCTGGCCCGATCGACTCCACATACGGCTCGTCGCGTCCGACGCGCAGCACCTCCGCCGCCGTCAGGCCGTCGCTGGACCTGATGGCGTCGCCAACAGACAGCGCGGCGCGCAACGGATCGACACCGATAAAGCGCCCTTCGGCAAGGACGACGCCGACCGGGTCTCCGGCCATGCGGTTGACGGTGAACGCTCGGGTCACATGCGCCACTTCGTCCGCCGCGTCATACAGGACGAGGTCGTACACACCCGGCGGAAGCACGGGCAGCGTCAACTGCGCCTCATTCGTCGTTCGCAGCGCGTACACCGCTTCAGGCGAGCGCGGATGCCTGCCGCGCGTTTCCGGAGCCTGGCCCGTGGGCGCCACGAGCACACGCAGAAACGGACGCAGGTGGCGGCCCCTCAGAATCACTTGGCCCGGCACGTACACCGTCGCCGGAGTGACCGATTCGGGTTGTGGCGGCGGCGTGTGGAATAACCAATACGATACGGCGCCAACCGCCACGAGGAGGCACGGCAGTACGATGATGCCGGCGTCGAGCCTGTTGAACCGGCCGGCGCGCCCGCCGAGGACCTGGGCGCCGCCGACCGCGGACAACCACACCGCAAACGGCACCACGGTGTCGCGATGGCGGATCAGCGTGCCGACGTTGCCACTGTTCACGCCGATTGCCACCGCGCCAACCACGACGAACGCGGCGCACACCGAGGCGAGCAGCGGATCACGCCGGAAGGCCGTCACCACGCCGGCGCCCGCGAGCGCGAGGATTACGTACCACATGATCTGCTGCGGAATCAGCAGGAGTTCCAGGCCAGGCTTCAGGATCCACGGTTCCGGCACCGTCAAGAAGCGGACCGTCGATCGCGCGAAAAAGCGTCCCAGCGCGCGCGGACCCCTGGGGACGTCGCCGCCGAAGGCATACGAGTCGGGATCGAGAAGCGCGTAGGAATGTCCCGGCTCAGATGCGTTGCCCAGATGACGCCCGACAGCTGCCTGTAATGCGTTCCCCACCCGCGCGTTCGTTCGCGGCGACGCACCGAAGGCCAGCGCGACAATCGCGATGGCTGCGACGACTGTGGCTGCAACCGCGATCCGGCGATAGTGATACGCGCCCCAACCGATCGCTCCCGCCGCGAGGGCTGCGGCCGTGAGAATTGCCCACTCGGGCCGCACGCTCCGAATCGCCCACAGCATCGCGACTACGCCCGCCGCGCCAAACGGCATCTGCCACAGCCGACGCGGACGGAGCAGCAGGAGCATCGCGAGCATGGCGGCAGCGGCCAGCAGGCTGAACGGCGCCTCTTTCAGCGGCGCCACCGACCACACGAACAGCGACGGCATCGTCGTCAGCGTCGCAAGTCCAATGAACGCGGCCACGCGGCCGAAGCCCGATCGAACGTATCTAAAGAGGAGCACGACCGACGCCAGCGAGAGGATCACCGAGAGCAGGTGGGTCGCGTAGGGAGACGGTCCGAAGAAGACGTGCAGCAGCGCCAGCATGTAGTTGTATCCGCTCGCGCCGTACGTCGCCTCGAACGCCTCGAAGAAATCGCGCGGCGCGAACGGCGCGTGCACGAACGCGTTGGCAATCCAGATGGAGCGCTGAATCATGTAGAACGCGTCGCCGCCAAACAGCGTCGCAAAGGATTGCTGACCCGGGTTGACGGCCAGCGGAAGGGCGGCGACGACCGCGACCCTGGCTGCCGCCGCCAGCGTCAGCCATCCGAGCACCCATCGCCGCTCGATACCGGTGAGCGGACGCGCCGTCCACCAGATCATCGCGCCGAGCGCCGCGACGGCAGCGGCGCCCGCGGGCGAGACGCTGATGGCGGCGCCGAGCGCCAGACCGACGGCGCCGGCGACCCCGAGGTGACGAGCCGTGATCACTTCGTGGCGGACCGTTTCGGTGCGCCCGTTCCGGGAACATCCACGCCGAGAATCATGCCGCGGATACTGTAGTTCGCGGTCTCGAAGGCGAGGTTCATTCCGGCCTTGACCGGCTGGTTGCGATAGAACCATCCCGTGGGCGTCTGCATCAGCGGCATCGCCAGTTTTGCCGTGAACGCGACGACCTGTCCCGCAATCTGGAAGGACTGCGCGCCGTCGGACTGACTGAGGGTGGCCGTGGACTCCTCCGAGGCCGAGCGCGAGCGAATCACGGCGGGCTGGTGCAGGCGCGTGCTCGCCGGAATCTTCGAGAGGTCGGCGTCGTTCTCGTGGACCAGCCTGGCGATCTCCGGTTTCGAAAAGAACCGCACATCGACCAGCGCCTCGCGCACGACCTCCGCGGCGTCGGGCCCCATGTCCTGCACGTAGAAGTTCACGGTCTTGTCGCCCACCTGAATCGGATACGTATTACCGACGATGATGTTGGCGTTGGGCACGCGGCAGTTCAGCACGTCGACGGCGCAGTGGATGCGCAGCACGACCGGCACCTGCATCCGCTGGTTCACTTCCGCCGGGAAGTCGCCGCTCGGCGTCCTGACGAGCGCGGTTTCCGGACGCGGCGCCTGGACCTCGAGCACTTCGGCCCACGGCTCGGCCGACCCCGTCGGCAGGCGCGTGCCGAGCGCGATGCGCGGCGGGTTCGCGCGATCAACCGCGATGAACGCGCCATACGCGCGAATGCTCGCCTCCGGCGCGCTCGGCGGCGGTGGTGGCGGCGGCGGCGGGTCGGTCAGCGTGAAGGCGGATGTCTTGACCGCGATGAGCTGCGTCTCGTTGAAAAACACCAGATCGTAGGCGCCCGCACCCAGCTTGTCGGGCAGCCATACTTCTCCCACCTGCGGGCTCTCCGCGAAAAACCGCCCCTGGGTGTAGTTGACGAGCGTGAACTGATCGAGCCCGCTCGCGTTCGGATCGAGCTTCGTCATCACCTTCGCCGATTCACCCGCGCGCTGCACGAAAACGCGCATGAACGGCAGAAAGTTCTGGCCTCTGAGCGACAGGCGCATGTTGCTGCCGCCGCCCATCTGTGTGGCCGGTTCAACCCTGGCGACCACAGGCGCGACCGGCAGCCGCAGCAGGCGATACCCGACGAACACGCCCGCGCCCATCAAGACGACGAGGAGCCCGACCCCCGCGTCGATCAGATTCACCCGCCCGAACAGGCGCCCGCGCTCGTCTATCAACGCCATCATTCCCCTTCTTTCCGCACGAGAGCGGCGCAGCCGCGCACCGTCGCAGTTACGCCGAGCACGCCGATCCACCCCAGGAACGGCACAATCATGTCGCGATGCCGGATGAGCGTGCCGACATTGCCGCTCGACGGCGCGATCGCCGCGGCCCCGACCAGCGCGGTCGCGGCCAGCAGCCCTGTCACGAGGGCGTCACGCCGCAGTCCGGCGACCAGGCCCGGCACGCTGAACACCACGAGCGCGTACCAGATCAGCTGCTGCGGCGCCATCGCGACATCGTTGCGCGAACTCGGCGCCCAGGGCTTCGGAATCAACACGAAATCGCGCGCGGCGGCCGCGGCGTATCGGATGGCCTCAGCCCGCGTAAGGCTGTTCGGATCGCGATGCCGGTTGTAGAACTCGAAACCGAGCAGCTTGTAATTGGATCCTGGGGTCATCACGAACCCCACGTGGTTGACCGCGCCCCGCCGAATCTGCGTCAGGAACGCGTCCTGCACGGTGTGCTGCCTGATGGCGAACGCGCCGACAATCGGCACGCAGACGACCACCGCGACGACGGCTCGGCGATGCGTGCAGACTGCGGCGATCAATAACCCGCCTCCGAGACCACCGAGCGTGATGGCGAGCCCGCCTGTCCTCAACATCGCGGCGACGGTCGTGGCGGCCGCGGCGATGCCGATCGCGCCTGCGGCCGTCGTCCAGCGGCGCGCGCGCACCATGCGCGCCGTGGAAACGACCGCAAGGGTGGTCATCAAGAAATACAGCGATTCCTTCAACGGCGCGATGGACCACAGCACCAGCGAAGGGAGGCAGAGAATCACCACCAGACCCGAGAAGGCGGTCACGCGCCCATAGCTCGAGCGCGCGAGACGGTAGACCGCGATCGCGGCAGCGAAGCACCACACGACGCTCGTGAGGTGCAGCGCGTACGGCGCCGGCCCGAAGATCACCTGCAGCCACGCCAGCGGATAAAAGTAGATCGAGCGACCGTAATCGTTGAACGCCTCAGCGAGCTGAAGCTCCGACATGGGGATATTCAGCAGCGTGTTCCTGAGCCAGAGCGACCGCTCGAGCGCGTACTGCCCGTCGCCGAAGACGCTCCGGAACGATCCGGCCCGTGGATCGGCGGTCAGCGCGATCGCGCCGATCGCCACCACGCGAACGAGGGCGGCCGCCGACAACAGGCCGAGCGTCCACCGCCGTTCTCGACCACTCAGGCCGCGACACGCCCACCAGATCAACGCGACGATGACGAGCCCGAGCACGAGGGTCAGCGGCGACAGCGCGTAGAACATGCCTGCGAGCACGGCGGCGCCGGTCGCGCCTGCGGCGATCACGCGGGGCGCGTCGAACTCGCGCGGCACGACACCAGTGATCGGGAACGCCGGGTGCTGTGTCATCGTGCTCACGGTCGCGCACCTCCCGGGGTGACCGTCAGGATCCGTCCGGCGACGGCGTAGCGATCCGTCTCGAACTCCAGCGGAGCACCGGGCGCCATCCGATGCCCGCGATAGGTGCTGGCGCCGTCGATGCCCGCCGGTACGCGAATCAGCGCTTCGACCAGCATCATCGGCGACGCGATCGTGAGCCGCGTTCCCGCGGACGAGCTGTCGAACGCCGTCTGCCCGTTCACGGTTTCCGCTTTGACGATTCGCAGGATCTGCGCCGCCACCGGAGCCGGATGCGTTTCGGCGGCCAGGTCGCGATCGCCCGCGGCGATCAACCGCGCGACGAACGGCTGCGCGACAAAACGCGCGAGCACGTCGACGCTCTTCCCCGGCGTCAGCGCCGTCGCGCCAGCGCCTTCGACGTGATCGACGGCGAACAGGAGCCTCAAGCCGTCCACGAGCAGGGGCGCCTGAGTGTCGGCGGCAAACGCGAATCCTCCTGCATGGCATTCGGTCCCCTCGATCGCACAACGCACGCGCAGCACGGCGGGGATCGCGACGCGGCCGTCCACGATCGCCGTCACGTAGCGTCCGCCCTTGCTGATCGAGCGCCGATCCGGGATGGGCGGCTCCAGATGGACGACATCCATCCACGGTTCGACCGACGGCGCCTGTTGCGCGCGCAGCCGGCCGGCCACGCCCGGCTCCACGCCAATGAAGCGTCCACTGACGGTCAACACGACGCTGTCCGGCGGCGCCGCCGGGAGGACCGTGAACGCGCGCGGCAGCCGCGCGAGCGGCTCCACTCCGTCGACCAGCGCCAGGTCGTACGCGCCCGGGGCAAGCGCCGGAATCTCAATCTCGGCCTCGTCGATCGTCCGCAACCAGTACTTCGCCTCGGGTGGCCATGACGTTCGATCCGCCATCGTGAACGTTCCGCCGGCTTCCACCACGAACACCCGCAGGAAAGGCCGGAGATGATGACCTCGCAGCACCGCGCGTTGCCCCACCGCCAGCTGGCTCGGCGCAATCGCGCTCACGCTCGGCATCGGCGCGTGAAACAACCAGAACACACCGAATCCAATCGGCAGCAGTAGCGCCAGCGCCGCCGCCGATACATCGACACTGTTCCAGCGGCGCACCCGGGCCGGCATCGCCGGGACGAGGGAAACGGCGCCGACCGCCGACAGCCAGACAGTCCACGGCATCAGCGAATCGCGATGCCGTACGAGCGTGCCGATGTTGCCGCTGATCGGGCCGATCAGCAGCCAGCTCGCCACGCAGAGCCCGGTCAGCAGCAGCGTCACGAGACGATCCCGCGCCATGCCGTACCACACGCCGAATGCGGCGCAGACCACGAGGACGTACCACGCCATCTGCTGTGGAATCACGACGAGTTCGAATCCCGGCCGCAGAATCCACGGCTCCGGCGCCGTGATGAAGCGCACGGCGGCGCGAATCAGGAAGCGGCTGGACGCGCCCACGTCGGCGGCGTTGAATGTCGCGCCGTTTGGCGGGTAGTACTCCGCGTCGAGCAGACGATAGAAATGTCCCACGCTCACGGTGTGCAGGTAATGACGAAACGCCGCGGTCTGGAGCAGCGACAGCGCCTGCGCGTGCAGGCGCGGAATCACCACCACCGCCGCCACCGCGGTGATTGCCGCGCCGCCAGCGGCCAGCGCGAACGCCCGGCGGCTGATCATCAACCACAGGCCAATGCCGAGCCCGAGTCCGGCGATCGCGAGCCACATCCCCTCCGGCCTGACGCCGTGCGCCGCCACCAGAGCCATGACGGCGACGACGGGCGCGGCGATCCGCATCCCGGCGCGCCGCGCGCGGAGGCTCGCGACGATCGCCGCGACGGCGACGGCCACCGTCAACGCCGTCGGCGCTTCCTTGAGCGGCGAGATGGACCAGACGAACAGGCTCGGCATGAAAAGGATCACGCCGAGACCCGCGAGCGCCGCCGCCGGTCCGTAACTGCGGCGTGCGAGCCGGAACAGGATGAACACCGCACAGAAAAACGTCAGCGTCGCCAGCAGGTGTCCGGCGTACGGCGACGGGCCGAACAGCAGGTGCATCGTGGCCAGGACGTGGTTGATCGACGTGACGCCGTACTCCGGCTCGAACGCGCGAAAGTAATTTTCCGGCGAGACCGGCAGGCCCACGGCCAGATTCCTGAGCCACATCGATCGGCGAAGCACATAGCGCGCGTCCGGGACGAGCGCGGCAAACGACTCCTGCTGCGGATTGGAATGCCACGCGATCGCCACGATCGCCGCGAGTCGCAGTCCCACGGCCACGACAATCACGCCCTGCGCCCATCGCCGCTCGGCGCCGGTCAAGTCCTTCGTGCCCCACACGCACACGCCCAGCAGCAGCGCCAGGACAACGCAGCCGCCCGGCGACAGACTGTACGCCAGACCCGCCGCGACCGCGGCGATCGTCAGCCACAGCGTCAACGCGCGTGGCAGGGGCCTCGACATTCAGATGATCGGCTCCGCCTCTTCCAGTTGACCGAAGACGCGCCGACGGATCCGCCGCAGCGGCATCCCCGCGATGTACGCCAGCGTGGGCGGCCACGTCATCACACTGCGGGCCGCGTAGCGCAGACTCAGCCGCCAGTTACCGGCGTGCAGATGAGAACCGGACAACATCAGAAAGAGGGTCGCGTAGGCCCGGCGGCGCAGTTCATGCACCTCGCGCGCCTCGGGGTCGGCGAACATGTTCGCGAACCCGCGAAGCATGTCGTGTTCGAACACCGCAATGTTGCGGTGCATGCTCGACGGCCGCAGCCGGTACTTCATGAGGGGCTCGCGCACGACGTCGATCTCGTTATGGCACGCGATGCGGCGCCACATGTCCCAATCGGCCGCGGTCGACATCTCGAGATCGAAATGACCGGCGCGATCGAAGCACGCATGTCGGACGACAGCGGTGCTGCCGCCGGCCAGCACGATGGTGCCTTCGAGCAGCGCGATCGAGCGCAGCACGCGGCCGCGCCGCCCCGTGTGATTCGTGCCCAACGACGCGCCAGCCTCGTCGATGTACTCGACGGCGCAGTACACGATCCCGACGCTGGGGTTGGCGAAGAGCGGCACCTGCTTCGCCAGCTTCTCGCGATCCCAGAGGTCGTCCGCGTCGAGAAAGGCGATGAGCTCGCCGCGGCTCTCCCGGATCCCGTGATTCCTCGCCGCCGAGACGCCCTGGTTGTGCTGCCGCAGCACGCGCACACGATCGGCATAGGGCTCCAGCACGCGCAGCGAGTCGTCTGTCGACCCGTCGTCCACCACGAGGATCTCGACGTCCGGGTAGGTCTGGGCGAACACGCTCTCCAGCGCGGCCGGCAGGAACGCGCTGCAGTTGTAGTTCGGGATGACAACGCTGACGAGCATGACAAGTGAGGAATCAGGTCCGGCAAATCGCGACGAGCACTGGAGCACCGGCGACGGTGGCCGCCGAAAATCGGTAGTCGTGCTCGGTCGGCACCAGCGGCTGGCCGAGCAGCACGCGCGCGAGCGCGTCACCGATCGCGCGCGGCAGCCGGTTGAACACCTTCCACGCGAGCAGACGCGCCTGAACGGAGGTCCGGCGCGGCAGCCGCTGCTGGTCGTCCCAGAAAGGCGAGATCGCAAAGCGGCGATCCATTTCCTGGCCGAGCATCTCCACCGAGGTGAAGCGCCGCCCGAGCGCGTCGCGCAATTCCTGCGGCGTGTATTCATGCACGTGAAACGGATTGCGCGGCTGCCCGTCCACCGGCTGCGTGTAGTTGGCGTTCGGCGTCGAGAGGATGCAGACGCCGTCGGGGCGAAGGACCCGCGCCAGCTCGGCGAGAAAGCCGTCACGCTGTTCGAGGTGCTCCAGCGTCTCGAACGAGGTGATGGCGTCGAATGTCGCCGGGGGAAACGGCAGCCGCGCGCCGTCGCCGAGCACGATCGCACGCGGCCCACGCCCGCCGCGAACCGCCGCACGCACGGCCTCCCAGTCGGCGTCGACGCCGACGACCGCGCGCGCCTCGCCGGCGAGAATCTCGAGGCCGTATCCGGTGCCGCACGCGATATCGAGGACGCGGCGGCCGCGAACCATCGGCGCCGCAAACAGGTACCGGGACGCGTGGACGCCCCACCAGGGCGACTGCGCACCAGCCTCGGGGCCCGATCGCGCGACGTCAAATCGTTCGAGGGTCATCTACGTGGCGGCCTGTTTCGTGATGATGTAGTTTTCGAGCACGAGCACATCCATCCCCGTGTTCTGAAAGCAGCGATACGCATCGTCGAGCGAACAGACGATCGGCTCATCGCGGACGTTGAACGATGTGTTGACGATCACCGGGCAGCCGGTCAGATCGTAAAAGGCGCGGATGATGTCGTAGTACCGCGGGTTGTCGCAGCGGCGCACCGTCTGAATCCGCGCGGAATCGTCCACATGCGTGACCGCCGGGATCGTCGACCGCGGCGCCTTGAGCTTCTCGATGCCCCACAACTGCTCGCTGCCCGGGGACGGCGCAAGGCGGCGCGAGGGCGCGACGTCGGCGACGAGGAGCATGTAGGGACTCTCGGTGTCGAGCTCGAACCATTCGGCCACGTGCTCGCGCAGGACCGCCGGCGCGAACGGGCGGAACGACTCGCGGAACTTGATTTTCAGGTTCAGCACCGACTGCATCGACGTCGAACGCGCGTCGCCGATGATCGACCGGCAGCCCAGCGCGCGCGGACCGAATTCCATGCGTCCCTGGAACAACCCGATCACGTTGCCGTCGGCGAGCAGTGCGGCAACACGCGGCGCCACCTCGTCGTCGTCGAGCCGATGCGCCAGCACGCCGGTAAGCTGCACCCACGCGCCAATCTCGTCATCGCTGAACGAAGGACCGAGAAGCGCGGTCTGCATGTGGTCGGCATAGGCCGGCGGCGCACCGGCCACGGCGGTGGTCCGGGACTGCCACGTCCCGGATTTTTCGGCGCTGATCCGAGGCTGCCCGAAATAGCGGTGTGACAAGGCGAACGCCACGCCGAGCGCGCCGCCGGCGTCCCCGGCCGCGGGCTGAATCCAGATGTCGTCGAACGGCCCTTCGCGCAGCAGCCGTCCGTTGCTGACGCAGTTGAGCGCGACGCCGCCCGCGAGGCAGAGCCGCCGCGCGCCGGTTTCCCGATGCGCCGTGACCGCCATCTTGAGCATCACTTCTTCGACGATCTCCTGCACCGACCGTGCGAGATCCATGTCGCGCTGCGCGAGGGGCGTGTCCGGCGTCCGCGCGGGCGCGCCGAACAACCGCTCGAAGCCACCGCCCGTCATCGTCAGTCCATGCACGAACTCGAAGTAGTCCATGTTCAGGCGGACGCTACCGTCATCGGCAATGTCGATGAGGTGATCGCGGATCGCCTGCACGTACTTTGGTTCTCCGTAGGGCGCGAGGCCCA